>NZ_JADYXM010000006.1:0-233380 GCF_015864305.1 Pseudoalteromonas sp. NZS71_1
GTTGTTTTGGTTGCTTGCCATCCTTTGCATACGTTAAACGCTGTTTGATGCTGGTATGGTCTGACTCTTCTGGGGTGTTAGCCATTTTGGCTCTAATGGGGTTTAAATCGACATACGCCATACAGGCCGCAAGGGCTGCTTCATCTAATAATGCTTGAGACGTAAATCGTCCCTCCCAAAAACGGCCAGTGCAGTTATCTTCTTTATTTGCTCTGCGAGCAATGTTTTCATTTAACAACCGCATAAACCAGCTAATACTTGATAAGCGCTCGCGGTATTGTTTTACTGTTTGATTAAAAAAGATAAGTTCAGCTTTACTTAGCTTTTCACCCTGTATGTATTTTTGCGTAAGTACAGTGCCTTTACACAGCTTGTGCCAGCGAATAACAATCGCTTTATCATTTAGCCTATTCGCTTTTTTATCATCAACATACAGCACTAAATGGGTGTGATTACTCATAACAGCATAAGCACATACATCAATACAAAACACTTTGGCTAACTCGAGCAGTTTATCTTCAACCCAGCCTCTACGATGCTCGTAGGATTGACCTGTAAAGTGGTCTTCCCCACATAAAAATGCACGGCGTACGCAACGTGATATGCAATGGTAGTACTTTGTATCAACCAAACTTACTTGGCGCTTTCTTGCAATTGCCATAAGACACCCTGCTTATTTTTCACACTGATAAAAGCCTAGTACTTAGTTCACTAAACTGCAAAAAATAGGATGGGTATCACTGTTATCGTTGGTTTTTAGTTACTTTAAATAATTGCGAAAATGTAAAACCACCTACCGCGCCTGCAAGCAGTTGAGCATAAAAACCCCAGCCTCTTGCGCCCGCTATAATATGAATATTCATAATTGATTCAATGGCAATTAACACAATAGCAAATGCCACAATGCCAGCAATAACAAATAACTGAGTACTGTATTTTTGAACCTTTTTATTAAGCTTTGCGGTAACAAAAAAAGCGATGGCAAGTGCTACGGCAATAATAGCGCCGTAGGTAGGTAATAGGCCTAACCAATCATCAAGCGTTAAACTAGCACGATCACTAAAGCCCACCACTACACCTACATTAACTAATTGATTGACAACGTATTGGCTATGAAACAAGCTAGCTAGTGTGAATGTAAGTAACCAAGAAACTAAAAATGAAGGCAATACACGTGTTAAAAACGACATGGTTATCTCAACTTAAAATAAAGCTTTTTTCTTATACTGGCCATGCTAGCAAAGGCTTGCCCGGTAAACAATGTATCTCTTTTTTTACTCTGCTTTCGCTTTGTGCGTTTTCTGTTAATGCAAGCGCTGCGCTCCCAAAGGAGCAATACAGTACAAAAACACTGGCTACGCAATTACAGTCTCCGTGGAGCATGGTTGAACTACCAAACGGCACATGGCTAATTACAGAGCGTGATGGTCACGTAGTTATAGTTAAAAACAATGCGCAATCAAGAGTAAAATTAAACCTAACAGGTTTATACGTTGCAGGCCAAGGTGGTTTACTCGACATTGTATTATCGCCAGATTATAACAACTCCAAAGAAATTATTTTTACTTATGCCCAAGGTGATGCAAGCGCAAACAGGCTTGTTGTTGCCAAAGCCACGTTTAATGGCACTGACTTTTCAAAGCCTAACGTTATTTATAAAGTAGCGACTGATAAAAACACACCGCAACATTACGCAGGACGCGCCCTTGTCCTACCCGACAATACATTATTAGTTTCAACGGGCGATGGGTTTGACTTTAGAGAGCAAGCACAAGTTATCACCAGCCAACTTGGTAAAATATTACGTATAAACCTAGATGGCACCATTCCAACAGATAACCCATTTATTAATCATAAAAACCTAAATGCACATGCTGTCTACTCACTTGGTCATCGTAACCCTCAAGGCTTAGTTTATGATTACGATACGTAGCAAATTGTTAGCAACGAACACGGCCCTGCAGGCGGCGACGAGCTAAACTATTTAACCGCTGGCACTAATTACGGCTGGCCGGTAATCACCTATGGCAAAGATTACTCGCAAGCGCGTATTTCACCCTTTACCGAATATAAAGGCATGCAAAAACCAAGTGTTAATTGGACGCCATCAATAGCGCCATCAGGCATGGCGTATTACGGCTCTAAACATGCAGCTTTTCCCTCGTTACAGCAACATGTGCTTATCACTACCCTTGTTGATAAAAAGCTCTACAGCGTTAATCTGGTAAGTGGTGAATTTACCCAGTCTCACGTATTTCCTAAGGCCACAGGCAGGTTAAGAGATGTATTTATAACTGATAAAGGTAACGTCGCGGTATTAATGGATGGAAAAAATGCAGAGCTGATGTTAGTGAAGCCAAATTAGTTCACAAAGAGAGTTAAGGCGCTTCGCTTTTAGAGGATAATAGCGGCTTTAGGGAACCGCTTTAATCACTCACAATCAGACAATGGCTCACTAATTGTGAGTGTATGAGTACCAAAATTTAATATAGCTTGGTATTTTCTAAAAAATGGAGAGCCTAATAATCCATATATTGTATTGCCACCACCAGCAGCCTGTACATGGTCTCGGTTTAGTGATAAAAACTGTGTACTTTCATACAACTGGCCTGCCAATTCAAATTTTAAAACGTCTAGTGAAAGCTAGGAAGTCCAACGAAAGCTGGTAGTGATCATAAATTCAATGGTGCGAGATAGTGTCATGTGGGATCCTAAAATCGTTTGAAATTAGGAATTGACACCATAGTCACTTGTTATGTGTATATTGCACTCAAGGCCAAGTTCTACAACTTAAAGAGTTACCACCTTTATCAAAACCCCAAGCAATTATGATTTCCGTTTTAGGATCAACATCGTAATAAATAAGACATTTACCGACATAGTCTTTAATACTGTAATTCGGTAATACTTCTTGCCTGCTAAAATGGTATCTCAAAAAACCAGTATCTAATGTTGTAATATTGGTTAACCCTTCGCCTGCGATTAAATAATCCGATCTTATCAACTCACCAGCATCGGGTGATTTAGAAAGCTTTTGATTATTTATATTCTCACCAATATTCATATTCAGATATCTCTGATAGTCCTTATGACCGACAGTGCAACCCTAAAGGAAAAATAAAAGGAGAATATTAGCAATTATTTTCTTAAATTGTTCAAACACTGGAATATTGCACCATATAGATTTATACACATAACGCTTACATAAGCGGAAAATTATAGTTGGCTACAATGTTTGAGGAACGAAAAACAGCCAACTGTAATTTTTCCATTTAATGTTCTTGTTAGGTATTCTTTAACCTTTTTAGTTGCTTAACACCCAAGAATGTACCAATAGGAATAAATAAAAGCCATAAATACGCGAAGTATTTGCAATAAATAACAAACAACTTGGAGCTATGATTTTTATTCAATAACCAAACACTGATAATTAAACCGATTAAAGCCGGAATTATTTGTATAAGTGAAAGCACGATGCCTGTAGATAAATGACCTGCTACTAATTTAGGATCATTTGTAGATAATTCTAAGAATGCGGAATATAAACCTGAAAAGAAGTTAAATAATGATAAGAGTAAAAAGCATTGTAAAACGATACTTATAAATTTTAATAGATTAAACAAACTCGAACCTTCCCTGAATACCTAACAACTTTGTATCCAACATTTGTAGCTTTATAAACCGACAAATGTCCAAGTATTACAAAGATTCTAATTTAACCAGCTAATAAGCACTTGTAAACAAATAGTTAGCCGGTATTTAAGTTTCCTTGATGTAGAAATACCCCAAAATGGTAGAGATCAGTAATATCGGACAAAAAAGTAATGAGCCATAAAATAGGTGTAAGCGATATTATTAATAAGATAACTTACATTTTTCTCTAAGCTTTTGCCTTTAACCTAAAACAAAAAAGCCGCTGTTCATTGCAAACAGCGGCTTTCGTCTTAAGATTTACAAGCTTAAAGCTTGCTTAACTTAAACTTAAACTTGATTTTTATTGTTTACCAATTACTTCAAGTCCACCCATGTATGGGCGTAAAACCTCTGGCACAACAACTGTACCATCGGCTTGTTGGTAGTTTTCTAGGATGGCTACTAGTGTACGGCCAACGGCTAAGCCTGAACCATTTAGTGTATGTAGTAACTCTGGCTTTTTAACACCTTCACGGCGAAAACGTGCTTGCATACGACGCGCCTGAAAGTCAGCCATGTTTGAACATGATGAAATTTCGCGGTATGTGTCTTGCGCAGGTAACCATACTTCTAAATCGTATGTTTTAGCTGAGCCAAAGCCCATGTCGCCCATACATAAAATTACTTTACGGTACGGAAGTTCAAGCGCTTGTAGTATTTGCTCTGCGTGACCTGTTAACTCTTCAAGCGTTGCCATTGAGTCTTCTGGTTTTACAAGCTGTACTAGTTCAACTTTATCAAACTGGTGTTGACGAATTAAGCCACGTGTATCGCGACCATAGCTGCCTGCTTCACTTCTAAAGCACGGAGTGTGAGCAACTAAGCGAATTGGTAAATCGCTTTCGTCGTAAATTTCGTCGCGGGCGCTGTTTGTAAGCGGTACTTCAGCTGTAGGGATTAAGCTAAAGCCGGCTTGTTGTTCGCCGTCGTCATTTACAAGGCCTAATGTGTGGAATAAATCGCCCGCAAATTTAGGTAATTGGCTTGTGCCGTAAAGGCTTGCGCTATTTACTAAGTACGGTACATACATTTCTGTGTAGCCGTTTTTGTCTGCGTGTGTATCTAGCATAAATTGCGTTAGTGCACGGTGCATACGCGCTACTTGGCCACGCATTACAGTAAAGCGTGCGCCACTAATTTTAACGCCCATTTCAAAGTCTAAGCCGTTTAGATCTTGACCTACATCTACGTGGTCTTTTACTTCAAAATCGAATTTCTTAGGGGTGCCCCACGTTAAAATTTCAACGTTGTCGTCCTCGTCTTTACCCGCCGGTACTGACTCGTCTGGCAAGTTTGGAATTGCTAAAGCAATGTCGTTAATAGCGGCTAATACTTCATCTTGCTCTGTTTTAGCGGCGTCTAGCTCACTGCCTAAGTTAGCCACTGCATCAAGTAGTGGCTGTGCGTCTTCGCCTTTAGCTTTGGCTTGACCAATTGCTTTTGCGCTTGCATTACGTTGACTTTGAAGTTCTTGCGTTTTTACTTGTAATGTTTTGCGTTTTTCTTCAAGTGCCGTTACCGTCGCTACATCGAGTTCGTAACCGCGCGCCGCTAAACGTGCTGCAGTTTGTTCGATGTCTTGACGTAAAAATTTAGAATCTAACATGTTAGTTTTTTAACCTTTTTGCATTACTAGCTGAAGGCCCAGCCAAGCCATAAAAATACACACCATCACGTTTAGGATGATATTGAGGGCCATTTTAATAAAGTGACCTTGTTGTAATAACAACAACGAGTCCATTGAGAATGTTGAAAAGGTGGTTAATGCACCTAAAAAGCCAATACCGATAAGAGTTTTGACGGGGCTGGCGGTGATAATTTCTTTATCTATCAAACCGTACAAAATGCCCATTAACAATGAACCCAGAATATTAACCGTCAACGTGCCAAAAGGGAATCCCCTACCGAGGAGTTTTAGCATGCTTTCGCTAATAAAAAACCGTAAACACGCACCTGAGGCGCCGCCAAGGGCGATCATCATATAAAGTTTAATCATTTTCGTATCGTTTAAGTGGGCTTTGCGCATCGCGCTCTTTTAGGTAATCGAGTTTTTGTTTAATTTTTTGCTCAAGTCCGCGCTCGCTCGGTAAGTAATATTCTTTGCCGTCCATTTCTGGTGGTAAGTATTTTTCACCTGCGGCAAATGCACCTTCTTCATTGTGCGCATAACGATACTCAGCACCATACCCTAAGTCTTTCATTAAGTTAGTTGGCGCATTACGTAAATGCTCTGGCACTGGGTAACTTGGCTCGTTTTGAGCATCTGCTTTGGCTTGATTAAACGCCATATACACTGCATTACTTTTAGGTGCGCTGGCTAAATATAGAGTGGCTTGTGCAATAGCGCGCTCACCCTCGCTTGGGCCAACACGTTGGAATATATCCCACGCATTTAAGGCCACTTCCATCGCGCGCGGATCGGCGTTACCTATATCCTCTGTTGCAATGGCAAGTAAACGCCTTGCTACATACAAAGGGTCGCCACCACCGGCTAAAATTCGGCAATACCAATACAGCGCACCATCGGGAGAGCTACCACGTACTGATTTATGAAAGGCTGATATTAAATCGTAAAATTCATCGCCGCCTTTATCGTATTTAGCTAAATGAGTAGGTAAAACTTGGCTAAGTACGTGCTCGTCTACGTTGTATTGACCGTTTTTCTCGGTTGTTAAATCAACCGCTTGTTCAAGTAAATTAAGTACTTTACGCGCATCGCCGCCACTTGCTTGGCATAGTGCCTTTTTAGCGTTGTCGGCAATAGTGATGTGTTTTTGGCTTAGCTGCTCGTCTTGTTTAAGTGCGCGCTCTATTACGGTGTATAAGTCGGTATCGGCAAGCGATTTTAAAACATACACACGTGCACGCGACAATATAGCGTTGTTAAGGGCAAACGATGGGTTTTCGGTGGTTGCACCTACAAATATAAAGGTGCCGTCTTCTATGTGCGGTAAAAACGCATCTTGTTGGGATTTATTAAAGCGATGAACCTCGTCAACAAACATAAGGGTGCGTTGGCCACGGCTTTCTAGGTTATCGCGCGCTTGCGTTACGCTGTCACGTATATCTTTTACGCCTGCGGTTACCGCCGACATTTGTATAAGTGAGGCATCAGCATGGTTGGCAATTATTTGCGCAAGTGTTGTTTTACCTACACCCGGCGGGCCCCATAAAATTAAACTATGGCATCGCCCCGCGACAATGGCTTGATGCAGTGGTTTATCAGCACTTAATAAGTGTTGCTGACCAATGTACTCGTCAAGCGTTGTGGGGCGCATACGCGCGGCAAGTGGGCGTACATCGGGCCCAAAATTAAATCCTAAATTACTCACCGTTACTCTGATCGTCTATTTCAACACCTTCAGGAGGCGTAAATTCAAAAGTGCTTTTATCAAGCGGCGTATTAACTTGGGCATTGTTAAACGTAAATGACGATAGCTGCCCTGAGTTGTCGGTAACGACTAGTTTAGCAAGGCCTTGCTCGTTACCCGCAAACGCTATATCAAGTTGTTCTACTTGGCTTTCTACGCCTTTATTTGGCGTTACGCTAAAGCCTGTACTTGTTGCAAGTACGCTGTATTTTTCCCACTGTACTGGGTCTTTAGATGTAAGCAATACAAACGGTGTCGAGTCGATCAAGCTGCTGGTTTTCATAATCGTTACTTGCTCAGCAAAGCTGTCGAAGTAATAGGTTTTATCGCCGTTTGATACAAATAACGTATCGTCTGGATTAGTTTGCTGCCAGCGAATCATCATAGGCTGTTGAAGCGCTATTGTGCCCTCGCCTTGCATAACAGCTTGGCCTTCTTTGTCTGTTACTTTTTGTGCAAACTGCGCTTTAAAGCTTTTTAAAGTAGCAAGTCTGTCTTGTAATGCTTGGCTGTCATCAGCAAAGCTTGGTGCGGCAAGTACGCTGCCTAACACTAATAATAAGGCGTTAAATTTTTTCATTAATTTGCTCCATTAGGTACTAATACATCGCGAGCGCCGTTATGACCTGGTGAACTCACGATACCCGATGTTTCCATTTGTTCTACTAAACGTGCTGCGCGGTTATAGCCAACACGCAGTTTACGTTGCACTGACGATACTGATACCTTGCCGGTTTCAATTACAAACGATACGGCTTCGTCGTATAACGGATCGTTCTCTTCGTCTGCATTTTCGCTTGCTTCACCTGGCAATAAAATATCTTCACTGGCATCACCATTGAGTATTTCATCAACGTAATTTGGCTTAGCACGCGCTTTCCAATCGTTTACAACGGCATGTACTTCGTGATCGTCTACAAACGCGCCATGTACACGCTCTGGTACGCTAGTGCCTGGTGGTAAATAAAGCATATCGCCCATACCTAGTAAGTTTTCTGCGCCTTGTTGGTCAAGTATGGTACGCGAGTCTATTTTACTTGATACCTGAAACGCCATACGTGTTGGTATATTTGCTTTAATTAAACCTGTTATTACATCTACCGAAGGGCGCTGCGTTGCCAGTATTAAATGAATACCTGCCGCACGTGCTTTTTGGGCTATGCGGGCAATCAGCTCTTCTACTTTTTTACCAACAATCATCATCATGTCGGCAAATTCGTCTATTACTACAACAATACTTGGTAACTTACCAAGTTCTTCCGGGCCTTCTTTCATGCCATCGGTGTCTTTAAATAATGGATCAAGAATCGGGTAACCCGCTTCATTGGCTTCAAGCACTTTTTGGTTGTAACCTTTTAAGTTACGCACACCCAATGCTGACATTAATTTATAACGACGTTCCATTTCGCCCACACACCAACGCAGTGCGTTAGCGGCTTCTTTCATGTCGGTGACTACTTCACACAATAAATGCGGAATGCCTTCGTATACTGATAGCTCAAGCATTTTAGGGTCAATCATGATCATACGTACATCGTCAGGGCCCGATTTGTAAAGCAAGCTTACTATCATGACATTAACGCCCACTGATTTACCTGAACCAGTTGTACCGGCTACCAATAAATGTGGCATTTTACCTAAATCAGCACATACCGGCTGACCCGCAATGTCTTTACCTAGCACCATGGTAAGTGGCGATGGATTTTGCTCAAATTTAGGCGCGTTTATTACTTCTGACAAACGTACTATTTCGCGATGTTTATTAGGAAGCTCAATACCCACATATGTTTTACCCGGTATAACTTCTACAACACGCACACTAATTGCCGAAAGCGAACGGGCTAAATCTTTAGCTAAACCTGTAATTTTAGATACTTTAATGCCGGGCGCTAAATCCAGCTCAAAGCGAGTAACAACAGGGCCTGGGTATACCGCTACAACTTTAGCTTGTACGTTAAAGTCGAGTAGTTTTGTCTCTACTAGGCGCGATACTGTATCGAGTTCTTCTTGCGAAATTGGGTTTTTAGCTTTGTCCGGTCTGTCGAGTAAATCGAGCGACGGTAATGGCCCCGGTGGTGGTTCTTGCGTTAATAATTGCTCAAACTTTTCTTTAGCCGTTGGCGGTGGTTGATATTGCGCTTTTGATTTAGGCATTGGTCTTGCTGGCGATACCACCGTTGTAACTGGTTTTTCTGGCTCTACAACTGGGCTTTGGTCAAGCGCGTTTAGCGCAGCGGCCGTGTCCATTGGTTCGTCGTCTATGGCGCTAAAGCCAATTTCTTGATCGAGTATGTCGTCAAGCTCGTCAAACGGCATAAAATCGTCACTAATTTGTGGCTCATTAAACGGTGTTTGCGGTTTATTAATTGCTTTTTGTTTATCTGCCTTTTTAGCTGATGTAGGCAGCTCTATTTGCTCTTTTATATCGTCTTCAAAATGGGCGTCTACTTCATCGTGATTATTTGCTTTGCCCGCAGCGTGTTCTCGGTGCATCCAACCTTTTGCGTACGATACAATAAAGCGATAAAACCTAACCATTAAATCGCCAAGGTAATCTACAAAATCAACCCACGATACACCCGTTAATAAGGTAAGCCCGGCAAAAAAGAAACACAGCAATAATATAGATGTACCGGTAAAGTTAAACGCAGGCATCATGGCTGATGCAATAACATCGCCCACTACCCCACCAGAGGAAAAGTTATAAATATCGTCAAAATTGATACTACTAATAGCGGTAGCTGAGGTAATAAATAAAGCAAAACCAATAACACGCAGCGCTAAGGTGGTGTAATCAAGCTGTAAAATGCGGTGAGGTTGTTTAAATAGCAAGTAGCCAAATAGCTGAATGGCCGCTGGCACTAAGTAAGCCAACCAACCAAAGGTGAGTAATAAAATGTCGGCTATCCATGCACCGGCTGCTCCTGTGATGTTGCTTACTTCGCTAAAACTAGTTTGCGACCATGCAGCATCTGCTGGATCAAAGCTGATCAAGGCACATAAAATAAATATTGCCGTAAAGGTGCTGATAATCAGCCCTGTTTCTAATAGTCTTTGCACACCGTTTAGGCGCATAGTTCCCTATTCCTCTTTATTATTCTATTTTTATTCACACTTACTTAGCAGTGAAATACCTTAGCAGGAAATGCAATTTGTTGCACTTTATCTTAACCTTGATGGCCTGATTATGAACAAGTTTTTATAATTTGAGCTTATATAAGCAAATGACGCAGCTAATATAAATAACCTTAAGTAATATAAGGACGAATAATTACGCCTTCTTCACCTTTTACTTCTTCCATTACTACATAAGTTCGGCTTTCACTAACGTTAGGCAATTTTAATAATATGTCACCTAATACACCACGGTATTCTGACATATCATTTACGCGCGTTTTAAGTAAAAAATCAAAATTACCCGATACTAAATGACATTCGATAATTTCTTCGTGCTTTTTAACGGCCGCACTAAACTCATCAAATACGTCGGGAGATGTTTTAGTAATTGTTACTTCTACATACACCGATAAACCTTGCCCAAGCTTAGCTGGATCGACCACTGCTTTATAGCCAAGTATGTAGCCTTCTCGTTCTAGCTTTTTCACTCGCTCCAGACAGGGCGTGGCGCTTAGGCCAACTCGTCTGGCCAGTTCAACGTTTGAAAGGCGTCCATCGTGCTGTAATTCCATTAAAATTTTACGGTCAATTCTATCTAATAACTGATGCATAGTGCCAACTAGTTTTTTATGCTGTTTATTTTTGTTATATAGATGATAACACTAGATTTGACTTTAAAAAAGGTGAGACACACGGGCTTATGATGAATATAATAGTGAAAAATGTTAATCCGTTCTT
Organism: Pseudoalteromonas sp. NZS71_1; assembly: GCF_015864305.1. Lineage (NCBI taxonomy): Bacteria > Pseudomonadati > Pseudomonadota > Gammaproteobacteria > Alteromonadales > Pseudoalteromonadaceae > Pseudoalteromonas > Pseudoalteromonas sp. NZS71_1. Next base: position 10,920 of record NZ_JADYXM010000006.1, read on the forward strand.
AATAAGGCAAATGATATGATTATTGGTGTTCCTAAAGAAATTAAAAACCATGAATACCGTGTAGGTATGGTTCCTGCGAGTGTTCGTGAATTAGTAAACCACGGTCATCAAGTGATTGTAGAAACTGATGCAGGCATGGGTATTGGTTTTACTAACGAAGATTACACGCTAGCGGGTGCTGAAATTTTAGCAACTGCTGCTGACGTTTTCGCTAAAGCAGACATGATTGTAAAAGTAAAAGAGCCACAAGCTGTTGAACGTGCAATGCTACGTGAAGACCAAATTCTTTTCACTTACTTACACCTTGCACCTGATCTTCCACAAACTGAAGACCTTGTAAAAAGCAAAGCTATTTGTATTGCATACGAAACTGTAACTGACTCTCGCGGTGGTTTACCGCTTCTTGCTCCTATGAGCGAAGTTGCTGGTCGTATGTCTATTCAAGCTGGTGCACAAGCGCTTGAAAAATCTAACCACGGTCGTGGCATGCTACTAGGTGGCGTACCAGGCGTTGAAGCAGCTAAAGTTGTTATCATTGGCGGCGGCATGGTTGGTCGTAGTGCAGCGCAAATGGCTGTTGGTCTTGGTGCTGAAGTTGTCGTTCTTGACCGTAACATCGACGTATTACGTGCACTAGACGCGCAATTTGGTAATAAAGTTAAAGCTATTTACTCAACTGCTGATGCTCTAGAAAAACACGTACTAGAAGCTGATTTAGTAATTGGTGGCGTACTAATCCCAGGTGCAGCTGCACCTAAACTAGTAACTGCTGAGCACATTAAAGCAATGAAACCTGGTTCTGCAATTGTTGACGTTGCAATCGACCAAGGTGGCTGTATTGCTACTTCTAAAGCAACTACGCATGCTGATCCTACTTTCATCGTTGATGAAGTTGTTCACTACTGTGTTGCTAACATGCCAGGTGCTGTTCCACGCACATCTACGTTTGCACTTAACAATGCAACATTGCCTTTCATCATTAACCTTGCAAACAAAGGTTATAAAAAGGCGCTACTAGATGACGCTCACTTCTTAAAAGGCTTAAACGTAATTAAAGGCCAAGTAACTTACAAAGAAGTAGCAGAAGCGTTCAACATGGAATATGTTGACCCACGCACAGCGGTAGAAAACGCATAATTTAGCGTTTTGTAGTTAGGTTGGTATTAAGTAATGTAGCTACCTAACTACAACCCATAAAAAAAGCAGCTAATTAGCTGCTTTTTTTATATTTAAATTTCAGATTTATATAAACTTACTTTAGATAAAATGGTTTAGATAAAACGCTTAATTATAAAATCTACTTTTACGCGCTTAGCTTGGCCAAGTAGTTTTTTAACTGGCTGCGGATAATCATCCATCGTTTCTAAATCATCTGGGCCTGTTAAACGTCGGCAGTGTTGTAAAATTTCCTGCTTTTCGTTATCAATAGCATCCATAATTGTTTGCTCTGGATCTTCTATTAAAATACCGTTTTCGATATCAAGACCCCATGCACGCGGATTTAAGTTATGCCCGCTCAGTAAATGCTTTGTTCTATCTGAACAAATACCTTTTAAATGAAACGAATTGCTTTCATCTTTCCACAGGTACACATTTAAATTACCGTTATCGATATGACGCTTTTGCGTTTTTACAAATTTATGCAAAATAGTTTCGTATAAATAAGGTAATGCCCCTATTTTACTAAACGGCTCGCTTGGCGGTAAATAAAAGTCATTTGCTGTTTTATCGCCTACAACAATAGTCACTTGCTTGCCTTGCTTTAATAATCGGCGCAGTGATCGCATAAGCGGTGCCGGAAAATTGAAGTATGGCGTATACAACACAAGCTCTTGCTCTGTTGTATCAAATAACGCTTTTATTAAACGATTTAACTCGTTATTGCGACGCCCAAGCCCTAAAAACAAGCGAATACCTAATGCTTGCGTATTTAGCTGCTCTGCTGCGTTATAACTTGCGACTTTTAAATCACGCATTAATTGCTTTTGATCAAGCTTAAAGTCGTGCAAACGCTTAAGCGGTCGAGTGTCTATGCGCGGTACAGCATCTGAACTAAGCAGCTTAGTCTCAATAAAATCAACCACCGAGTCACACAGTTCGCTCTGCGTTATTAAAAAGTAGCGATCGAGTCTGTAGCGTTCGTTATGCTGCAAGTACACGTTATTTAAACTTGCGCCGCTGTAAAGTAAGGTGTCGTCAATTACAAAACCTTTTAAATGCAATACGCCAAATAATTCTTTAGCTTTTACAGGTACGCCATAAACTTGTACGTTCGATTTAAACTTTTCTAAATCGTCACAATATAAACTTGCGTTACCGTCTGACTTATCAGCGCCAATTAATCCACGTTGCGCACGATGAAAATCCACCAGCACTTTTACCTCAAGTGCGGGGTTTGCCAATGACACACGATGCAGCGCTTCTAAAATTTCGCGACCTGCTTCGTCATCTTGTAAATACAACGCAGTAATATAAATTCGTTTTTTTGCGTTCGCTATCAAGCGTAGCAATTGCGTTCGGTAATCTTGCGCATTGGTTAAGACGTTAACGTCTTTTGAAGTCAACCCGAATGCGGGTTTTTCCTGCCAAAATAACATAGTTGCCTATTTGCTTAGGTCACATAATCTATCAGTGACAAATAAAATTAGGTAAAACATAACAAAAAAATTCAAAGGGGTCATGAAATAACGCTGTTTTGTTGCCTGTTAGTCTATTTATTGAGCTACTTAGGCATTTTAACTGTAAAAGCACAGAGCTCTAGTACACAATACTGCACAGCTTTTCGATTTGATAAAAAAAATAATCGCGGATTTTGTTTACATCTGCCTTGTTTTTCTTAGAATCGAGCGCATTAAAGACCGTATTAAACGTTTAGGAAAAAATAATGACTGAAGCAAAACATTGTAAGCTACTAATTTTAGGCTCTGGCCCAGCTGGTTATACTGCCGCAGTATATGCAGCACGTGCAAATTTAAACCCTGTTTTAATTACAGGCATTCAACAAGGTGGCCAATTAACAACCACAACTGAAGTTGAAAACTGGCCTGGTGATGCACACGGTTTAACAGGTCCTGCGTTAATGGATCGTATGAAAGAGCACGCTGAGCGCTTTGAAACTGAAATCATATTCGATCACATCAATAAAGTAGATGTATCTAAGCGCCCTTTCACACTAACTGGCGACCAAGGTACTTACACATGTGATGCATTAATCATTGCAACCGGTGCGTCTGCTAAATACTTAGGCCTAGAGTCTGAAACTAACTTCCAAGGCCGTGGTGTTTCGGCATGTGCTACGTGTGACGGTTTTTTCTATAAAGGTCAAAAAGTAGCGGTTGTTGGTGGTGGTAATACAGCGGTTGAAGAAGCGCTTTACTTATCTAACATTGCTGACGAAGTACATGTTATTCATCGTCGTGATAGTTTCCGCAGTGAAAAAATACTTGCTGATCGCCTTGCTGAAAAAGCAGCAAACGGTAACGTTGTAATGCATTACAACCGCACGCTGGACGAAGTATTAGGCGACCAAATGGGCGTAACCGGCGTTCGTATTAAAGATGCACACTCTGATGCAACTGAAGAGCTCGATTTAGCCGGCGTATTTATTGCTATTGGCCACAAGCCAAATACTGATATGTTTGTTGGTCAACTAGAAATGAAAGATGGCTACTTAGTTGTAGAGTCAGGCCTTCACGGTAACGCGACTCAAACAAGCGTAGAAGGCGTTTTTGCTGCAGGTGATGTGTCAGACCACATTTACCGTCAAGCAATCACATCAGCAGGTACAGGCTGTATGGCTGCCCTTGATGCAGAGCGTTTCTTAGATAATTTATAAGCAATTAAATAAATTATTATAGGGCTGATTATTCAGCCCTTTTTTTATGCCTAAAATATAGTTACACTTTTAAGATCAATTATAAAATAAGTACTGTATGAGAAATCAGCTATACCAATTAAGCGAAAACGATATAGCATTCCCCAATCCGGAATACGCATTAGAATCCCCTGATGGCTTGTTAGCAATTGGCGGAGATTTGAGTTTACCTCGCCTAAGTAATGCCTACAAAAGCGGAGTATTCCCTTGGTTTAGTGAAGATGAGCCTATTATGTGGTGGTCTCCCAGCGAGCGAGGCATTTTTGAGCTTAATGATTTTCATATAAGTAAGAGCCTGCGTAAGCATTTAAAAAAGCACCCTGTAAGAGTAACCATTAATAATGCCTTTGAAGAGGTGATAGAAGCCTGTCGCGATCAACGCCTTGATACCGATGGCACCTGGATCACCTCTGACATGCTCGACGCTTACGTTAATGCACACAATGCTGGCATTGCACATAGTTTAGAGGTGTGGAGTAACGGAGAGCTCGCAGGTGGCTTATACGGCATTATGCAAAATGGTGTTTTTTGTGGCGAGTCGATGTTTCATCATCAAACCAATTGCTCTAAGCTTGCTATGTGGGCACTGGTAAATTGGCTTAAACGCCATAATGCACATTTTATTGATTGCCAGTTAGAAAACCCTTATTTAATGACCCTAGGTGCAAAAGTAATCCCCCGTTCCACATTTTTGACTAAACTAAAAGCTGCACATAACTATACTGTTAACCCTATTATGTGGGAGCCACAAGAACTTGACGCAATCTATGAATGAGCAACTTCCTGCACGTGTTGGTTTAACCCAAGAGTTTGACTGTAGTTATTTACCCAACAGACAAGAGCAACTTTTAGTTATTCTTGATCCCAGTTGCTACAGCACCGATAAATTTGAGTCATTATTAGGCTTGGGATTTCGTCGCAGTGGTAACCAAATATACCGTCCACACTGCCCAATATGCAGCGCATGTAGTTCTTTACGTGTATTAGCACAAGACTTTATGCCCTCAAAATCGCAAAAACGTAAACTAAACAAAGCAAAAACACAGTTTGAGGTAAAATATTCAACGCAAGAGCGACCTGAGTACTATCCACTTTATAGCAAGTACATAACGATGCGCCATCAGGATGGAAGTATGTATCCTCCTGAAAAAGAACAGTTTCAAAGTTTTTTGCTTTGTAGTTGGCTCAAGATCACATTTATTGAACTGTGGCACCAAGATACTTTAGTCGCGGTTGCCGTAACTGATTGTATGAATAGCGCTATTTCTGCAATTTATACCTTTTTTGATCCCGACTTTGAACATTATAGCTTAGGCTCTGTGATGATATTAGAGCAGCTAAAGTTTGCTAAAGAGCAAAATAAGCAATACGTGTACTTGGGCTATCAAATTGATGAATGCGACAAAATGAAGTACAAAACTCAGTTTTTACCTGCTCAAAAACAGCTCAATGATGAGTGGGTGGCTATTTAATTTGCAAATATAGCCCCTGCGCCTTTACTTATTGGAGTATTTTGGGCAAAATCTGCAGCGTTTAACTATTAAAGAGGTGTTACGCTAAACATGGCGAAAGAAGACGTAATCGAAATGCAAGGGACAGTCCTTGATACTTTACCAAATACAATGTTCCGAGTTGAGCTAGAAAATGGTCACGTAGTTGTGGCTCATATTTCAGGCAAAATGCGCAAAAACTATATCCGTATTTTAACCGGCGATAAAGTAACGGTAGAAATGACTCCTTACGATTTATCAAAGGGTCGTATCGTATTCCGTGCTCGCTAAGTAAGTGCGTAAACGAGATTTAGTTTTTGGCTAGTGTTTTACTAGCTTTAAGCGTTTATTAAATGTAATTGATAGACATTGACTAGCAATTACATTTAATAAACAAAAAGCCCAGTTTTTGCTGGGTTTTTTGTTGCCTATAAAAAGGGCAAAAAAATGGCCCGCTATTATGTAGCGGGCCATTTTATTTAACTAAATTATTTAATTAACGTTTTACGCTGGTGTTAAATTACTCTCGTAATCAAAGCGAATCTTCTTATCTTTAACCGATACTTTAACCGTACCGCCATCAACAAGTTCACCAAACAGTATTTCGTTAGCTAATTGCTTTTTAAGCTCTTCTTGAATAACACGTGCCATTGGACGTGCACCCATTGCTTTATCGTAGCCTTTATCTGCCAACCACTCACGTGCTTTAGACGTAAGCTCAAGGTTAACTGATTTTTTATCAAGCTGCGCTTGCAGTTCCACAATAAATTTATCAACCACCAGTAAAATAACTTCACGTTCAAGGTGATTAAACCAAATGATGTTATCTAAACGGTTTCTAAATTCGGGTGAAAATACTTTATTAATTGCACCCATTGCATCGTGCGTATGATCTTGCTCTGTAAAACCAATCGACTTACGGGTGGTTTCTTGTACGCCCGCATTGGTAGTCATTACAACCACTACATTTCTAAAGTCAGCTTTACGGCCGTTATTATCGGTTAACGTACCGTGATCCATAACCTGTAGCAAAATGTTGTAAATGTCTGGATGCGCTTTTTCAATCTCATCTAAAAGTACAACAGCATGTGGATTTTTAATAACTGCTTCTGTTAATAAACCACCTTGCTCAAAACCAACATACCCTGGTGGAGCACCAATTAATCGACTAATTGCATGGCGTTCTACATATTCCGACATATCAAAACGAATAAACTCAACACCCATACATTTAGCAAGTTGCTTAGTTACTTCTGTTTTACCCACACCGGTAGGCCCTGCAAACAAAAACGAACCTACTGGCTTTTCTTCGCTCGATAAACCAGAGCGAGATAAGCGAATAGCTGATGTAAGTGCGTCAATAGATTGATCTTGCCCAAACACGAGCATTTTAAGGTTACGGTCTAAGTTTTTAAGCGTTTCTTTATCTGTCGACGAGACGCTTTGCGCTGGGATACGTGCCATTTTAGATATAATTAGTTCTATATCTGCCACGCCAATGGTTTTTTTACGTTTAGAGCTAGGTTGCAGACGCTGGCTTGCACCGGCTTCATCAATTACATCAATTGCTTTATCTGGCAAGTGGCGCTCATTAATGTATTTAGCACTGAGTTCTGCAGCTGCTTTTAGTGCTTTTTGAGTGTAACGAATGCCATGATGCTCTTCGTAACGCTCTTTTAAGCCGTTTAATATTTTAGTGGTATCGGCAACACTTGGCTCAAGTACATCAATTTTTTGAAAGCGACGTACTAATGCACGATCTTTCTCAAAAATATTTTTATACTCGTTGTAAGTTGTTGAACCCATACAACGTAGCTTACCACTTGAAAGGAGTGGTTTAAGCAAGTTTGATGCGTCCATAACACCACCAGACGCCGCGCCGGCACCGATTATGGTATGTATTTCATCAATAAATAAAATAGAGCCTGGCTCAGCTTGCAGCTCTTTTAGTAAGCTTTTAAAGCGCTTTTCAAAGTCGCCGCGGTATTTAGTACCCGCAAGCAATGCACCCATATCTAGCGAGTACACAACAGCATCTGCAATTACTTCTGGTACTTGCTTATTAACAATGCGATACGCAAGGCCTTCAGCAATTGCTGTTTTACCAACGCCCGCTTCACCAACAAGTAATGGATTATTCTTTTTACGACGACACAATACTTGTACCGTGCGCTCTACTTCGCTGTCGCGTCCGATCAGTGGATCAATGTTACCTTCACGAGCTTGAACGTTTAAGTTAGTTGTAAAGCTGTCTAGCTTGCTTGCTTCTTCATTTTGAACTTCTTGCACTTCATCATGAATATCGTCGCTGTCGTTGCCTAATTCATCATCTGCTTTAGAAATACCATGCGAAATAAAGTTAACGATGTCTAAACGCGATACATCATGCTTTTTAAGTAAATATACAGCTTGGCTTTCTTGCTCAGAAAAAATAGCAACTAGCACATTCACGCCAGTGACTTCATTTTTACCTGACGATTGCACATGGAACACAGCGCGTTGTAATACACGTTGAAAGCCAAGTGTTGGCTGAGTTTCACGCTCTTCTTCTAAATCTGGAATGACGGGTGTTGTTTCGTCAATAAATTCTAATAATTCGGTTTTTAAACCAGAAATATTAACACCACACGCGTTTAGGGCTTCTCCTGCAGAAGGATTATCTAACAGCGCAAGTAAAAGGTGCTCTACGGTCATAAACTCATGACGGCGAGTGCGCGCTTCACGAAACGCGGCATTTAATGTGAGTTCTAAGTCTTTGTTTAGCATTGGCAACCCCTTACTGAGATAATAATTTATACCACAACAATCGGATGTTTGATCACCCTAATTGGTATTTATACCAATTGTATTAAATTGGTATTTATTCCTGCTCACAACTACAAAGCAGTGGATGCTCGTTATCACGCGCGTAGCGGTTAACTTGTTCAGCTTTGGTGTGGGCTACGTCGGCGCTGTAAACACCACATATACCCTTACCTTTTTCATGAACCTGAAGCATCACGTCGGTTGCTCTATCGCTATCCATATTAAAAAACGTCGTTAAAACTTCTATTACAAAGTCCATCGGCGTGTAGTCGTCGTTATTTAAAACAACTTTATATTTTCGCGGCGGCTGTAGCTTTTGCTTTTCGCTGTCGCGAACTGTATCGATAACACCTGAATCTTTCATACCACTCATAATTAAATATAGTCTTGTCTTTGTAACTCAAGCAAACTTGAATAAAAAATAAATAAAATGTTAAAAAAATAACTCAAAACACTTGACTGGTTGGCTAAATAAACTACAGTCAAACGTAGATTGATTAAACCTTAGTCAGTCTAGCAAATAATACAATTTAGAATAACTAAATTAGTCAACTTATTGAAGGATGTAGAAGTATGGCTTGCGGTAAAGTTAAATGGTTCAACAACGCTAAAGGTTTTGGTTTCATCGTAGAAGACGGCTGCGAGAATGATATTTTCGCTCATTACTCAACAATTGTAATGGACGGTTATAAAACGCTTAAAGCTGGTCAAGATGTAACATTCGAATTAGAACAAGGACCTAAAGGTCTACACGCTAAAAATATAGCCCCAGATGGTGACATTATTGAGTGACTATTGTTTTGTTCGACTAAAGCGAGTGACCTTTTAAGATCCTCGCTTAATTCCTTAAGCATACTAACTTATCTCTTCTCCCCTATTTATTGCCTCTTTTCATTCAAATTCAACCCTTTTCCTTGAATTTATTTTATATACCCCAATGTTCTAAGAGTTGATTGTTTAACTGCTTATTGGGCATGCTCAACCTCTAGCCCTTTTTATTTAAGCTTGTTACACTCTTGGTGCTAAAAATTGCGTATTAACGCAGCAACTAATCCAACTTGTCGCCTCTTTTATATGTACTAGGCTAAAGGCTGATTTATTTTTGTTAATTTTTTAGCTATAAATACAATTCCAGTTCGTCAGGTGTGACTATTCTGCTTTTATAAAAGAGCAACGCTGAGTACCAACACCTAACAAACTATTCATTACGAGCGTATGTATTCATTAACTTGTTTAATAATATGTACTCACTCATTAGTAATGATTTTCTTTGCATTGTTGAATAAGACCTTTTCGGTCTACTATCTAGGAATGATGATGACATCAAAAATTATCTATACAAAAACGGACGAAGCTCCGGCACTAGCAACTTACTCGTTGCTACCGATCATCCAAGCATATACAAATGCGGCCGGTGTTGAAGTTGAAACTCGCGATATCTCATTAGCAGGTCGTGTAATTGCTAGCTTCCCTGATTATTTAACACAAGAACAACGCATTGGTGATGCACTTGCTGAACTTGGCGAGCTTGCTAAAACACCAGAAGCAAACATCATCAAATTACCAAACATCAGTGCATCTGTACCACAGCTTCGCGCTGTAATTAAAGAGCTTCAAGCAAAAGGTTACGCTCTTCCAGAATACCCTGTTGAACCTAAAAATGATGAAGAAAAAGCAATTCAAGCTGCTTACGACAAAATCAAAGGCAGTGCAGTAAACCCAGTACTACGTGAAGGTAACTCAGATCGTCGCGCACCAGGTTCTGTAAAAGAATATGCACGTAACAACCCGCATTCAATGGGTGCGTGGAGCAAAGATTCAGAGTCTTATGTTGCAAGCATGAGCGAAGGCGACTTCTTTGGTTCAGAAAAGTCTGTAACTGTTGATACAGCTACTGATGTACGTATTGAACATGTTGCAACTAACGGCGACGTTTCTGTACTTAAACAAAGCACGCCTCTTTTAGCTGGCGAAGTTATTGATGCATCAAGCATCAGCGCTTCTAAGCTTCAAGCTTTCTTAGCTGCTGAAATTGATGCTGCTAAAGAAAAAGGTGTTTTATTCTCGCTTCACATGAAAGCGACAATGATGAAAGTATCTGATCCAATTATCTTTGGTCACGCTGTAAAAGTATTCTACAAAGATGTATTTGCTAAACACGGTAAGCTTTTTGAAGAGCTAGGTGTTGATGTAAATAATGGTTTAGGCGATGTATATTCTAAAATTCAAACATTAGACGATGCTAAGCGCGAAGAAATCGAAGCAGACATTCAAGCTGTTTACGCTAGCCGCCCTGCTATTGCTATGGTTGATTCTGACCGTGGTATTACAAACCTACACGTACCAAGTGACGTGATCATCGATGCTTCTATGCCTGCTGCAATCCGTTCAAGCGGTCAAATGTGGAATAACGATGGTAAATTACAAGACACTAGCTTTGTAATTCCAGATCGTTGTTACTCGGGTATTTACCAAGCAACTATTGATTTTTGTAAAGTAAATGGCGCGTTTGATCCAACAACTATGGGTAGCGTACCTAACGTTGGCCTTATGGCTCAAAAAGCTGAAGAATACGGTTCACACGATAAAACGTTTGAAGCTAAAGCAGATGGTTCTATCCGTGTTGTTGATGCAAATGGTAATACATTACTTGAGCACAGTGTTGAGCAAGGCGATATTTGGCGCATGTGTCAGGTTAAAGACGCACCAATCCAAGATTGGGTTAAGCTTGCAGTAAATCGTGCACGCGCAACAGGCGTTCCAGCTATTTTCTGGTTAGACGAAAACCGTGCACATGATGCAGAGCTAATCAAAAAAGTAAATAAATACCTACCAGATCACGATACAGCTGGCCTAGATATTCAAATTTTAGCACCGCTTGAAGCAACATTGTTCTCACTAGCGCGTATTAAAGAAGGTAAAGATACTATTTCTGTAACAGGTAACGTTTTACGTGATTACCTTACAGATTTATTCCCAATTTTAGAGTTAGGTACGAGTGCTAAAATGCTTTCAATTGTTCCACTTATGAACGGTGGTGGATTATTTGAAACTGGCGCAGGTGGTTCTGCACCTAAGCATGTTCAACAATTCGAAAAAGAAAACCACTTACGTTGGGATTCTTTAGGTGAATTTTTAGCACTTGCTGCATCTCTTGAGCACCTAAGCGTAACTACGGGTAACAACAAGGCACAAGTTCTTGCTGATACACTAGATAAAGCGACTGGTACTTTCTTAGCAGAAAACAAGTCTCCTTCACGTAAAGTGAAAGAAATTGATAACCGTGGTTCTCATTTCTTCCTATCTTTATTCTGGGCACAAGAACTTGCTAAGCAAAATGATGACAGTGAACTTAAAGCACAGTTTACTCAAATTGCTAGCGACCTTGAGTCTAATAAAGAACAAATCGTAAGTGAACTTAACGATGCGCAAGGCCCTACAGTTGATTTAGGCGGTTACTTCCAGCCTAACGATGATGCAGCCTTTAAAGCGATGCGTCCAAGCACTACATTTAACGATATTCTTGCTAAATTAGTATAAATATTAGTTTAAATTTAAAAGCCGCTTACTTGTAAAAGTAAGCGGCTTTTTTATGTCTAAATTTTACAAACAAAAAGGCCGCTATTTATAAAATAGCGGCCTTTAGAATAATTAAATTTATTTAATTAATTAATTAATTATTTAGTATCATACCAATTCGCTTAATTAAGTGATCAACTTTGAGGCAAGAAAATCTTGTCGATAACAAGGCAAAAATTTCGTTATTTAGTTGCTCTATATCAGAAATTTTTAACGCAGTTACCGTCAGATTTAATCCCTCAAATTGATTAAGTATTATTGCGGGTTGGTATATGCACGTGGCATTTTTGAATCAGTCGTATAACGGTCACGCAGTTTATCTTGACGAGATTGTGTAGATACCTCAACCCCATTAATAAACATTTTGCTCACGTGGCTGCTTAGTTCAAACGGGTCATTACTCCACATTACTACATCAGCAGCTTTACCTACTTCAAGACTACCTGCATTAATGCCAAATACATCAGCAACGTTTGATGTAACCGCTTTTAACGCACCTTCTTGGCTCATACCATACGATACTGCATTACCAGCATCAAAACGCAGCTGGTAAATGTTGTGACTTGCATCACCACCTACCGTTAATAATACTTTAACGCCTGCTTTTTCAAGCACACCTGCATTATCTAAACTCGCATGAAGCGAATCAAAACTTGCTGGTAAGCTGTCCATTGCACTAATAATCACTGGGATATTTGCTTTAGCAACGCGCTCTTTTACTACAACAGCGTCTTGTGCGCCGTTAAGTACTAAGTTAATACCAAATTGCTCTTTTACTTTAATAAGCTCAATAATATCCGCCGCACGTGATACGCCAACCACTAATGGCATTTCGCCACTGAGTACTTTTGCCATTACTTTGTCTTCAGTACTTGGCTTGTCATCATCTTTTTTAGCTTTTTTACCAGCTTTAGTTTTGTGCTCATCAAGTTTATTAATAAGTGTTTGCAAAGTAAAAGCACGAGAACCTTTACTGCGCTCACCTAAGTAAACAATTAAAGCCGCTTGTTTTTGCATGTCGCTATCAAAACTACCACTTAAATCAACAACACTCGCAAGGCCTGAAAAAATGCTATCACCACCATGAGGGGTAATGACATCGCGTGTTACACCGCCTTTACGAGCGTAAGGAATTAAGCTTGAATGTGCGTTGTAAGCAAGACTTACGTCAAAATCAATACCGGCTTTTTCCTCGCCTGCATCGCGAGAGCCTGCAACTGCACTTACTTCAACTAAACCAAGTTGATTTACACTTGCAATAAAGCCAGGGGTTACAATTTGGCCCTTTGCATCAATAATTTGATCTACTTTAATTTCAGTTGGGTTAATCGCTGTGATTTTACCATCTGTCATTACAATGCTTGCTGCTTCTAATACACCTTGATCAGATGACGTATGTAATGTTGCATTAATAATTGCTAGCGATTGTGCGCTTACAGCACCAGATGCTAATAATCCTGCAGCAACCAGAGAAAGCGAAAACGAACGTGATAAATTTTTCATTCTGGGTGCTCCTTATTGTTGACCTAACATAAAATCACTTGTTGCTTGATACGCGCTGTCGTTTCTATCGTAAACTTTTGCACCATCAACAAACACTTGTTCAGCTTTAGCATAAACACTAAATGGGCTTTGATTCCAAATAACAACATCGCCCTGCTTACCCGCTTCTAGTGAACCTGTTTTGTCATCAATACCTAACGACTTAGCAGCGTTAGCCGTGATCCATTTAATAGCGTGTTGCTCAGAAATATCAAAACCGTTTTCGTTAGCACGGTACATAACCTTGCCAGCTTCTTGGTTTAAGCGCTGAATAGTGGTATCTGAATCTGAGTGAACAACTGCACATGAATTTTTAACAGCATCAACAATAGCTACGTTTTCTTGAACCATGTCGTAGGCTTCCATTTTAAAACCCCACCAGTCTGGCCAAAGTGCAGCACACGAGCCATTTTGGGCAAGTAAGTCAGCAATTTTATATGCTTCTACACCGTGATGGAATGTACCCGCGTCGTAATTAAATTCTTTTGACAGGTCAATCATCATTGCCATTTCTTCGGCTTTATAACAATGATTATGAATACGTACTTCGCCTTCAAGCACACCACGAAGCGTATCGTGTTTAATATCACGTACTGGTGCTTCTGGGTTTAAACCTGCTTCATAATCGGCATCGTACTTATCCCATGCACGTTTGTACTCAGCGGCTTCAGCCCACGCCATACGATAACCTGCCATATTACCCATACGGGTTGAAGGCAATACACCTTGACGACCATAAACACGTTTAGGGTTTTCACCACACGCCATCTTTAAACCATACGGCGCTTCTGGAAATTTCATGCCTTGCATAGTGTGTGCAGGGACGTTTTTAAGCGTAACGCCGCGTCCACCAAATAAGTTAGCTGAGCCTGGTAAAATTTGTAGAGAAGTAATGCCGCCTTCGCGTGCGCGATTAAAGCCTGGATCTTGTGGCCAAACAGAATGCTCAACCCACACTTCTGCAGTGTTAGGGCTGGTCATTTCGTTACCATCTTGATGCGACTCAACCGACGGGCTTGGGTATGCACCTAAATGTGAATGTACGTCAATAATACCCGGTGTTACCCATTTGCCTTGTGCATCAATTGTAATATCAGCAGTAGCAGTTAAGTCTTTACCAACTTGTTGTACTTTACCATCAACAAGTAATACATCAGCATCATCTAAACGCTCACCAGTACCTGTAAGTACTGTTGCATTTGTAATAAGTGTGCTTGATGTAGAAACGGGCTGATAAGTGCTTGGGTAAGGATTTTTGTTGATTGTTATTTTATCGTCTTGCGGGCCGTTTTCTTGGCAACCTACAAGTGCAGCAGCTAAGCCAACTGCTAATAAAGAAGGTGCAAATTTTTGCATGTTGTTTGGATCTCCTGTTTTTTTGCTACTTTAGCGAAAGCTAAGGAATAAAGCCAAAAAAACAGGTGAAAACGCAGTTAATTAAGATGAATATCTGTAATTATTTCTTTATATAATTGTTATACAACTTTTCAAGCGCACCTTCGGTTGTAAGCGATGGATCTTTACTAATAAAGTGCTTAACCGTACGCGTTACAAAATCAGAGTTTTGCTTATGTAGCTTTGAAAAATCTTTAATAATTGTATTACCATCTTTAGCTGCAGTTACTATGTCATGACGATGACGATACTGGCTTAGCGCTTTATTAAAATCCCCTTGGTAGTCTTCAACCAAAATTTTATAAAAGTCACTTTTTTGTACGTTTAAATCATTAATGCAATAGTTTAGCGCCTCTTTAAAGTCGGTAAATATCATGCCCTCTACATCAAACTCTTTTGTTTTTTCACGTACTGCTACTTTGGTATCTTCTGTGGCATAACTAAAACCAGTAAACGCTAAACGCTCAGCGGCTTCTTTTCCTAATTTCATACCCGCTTGAATACTATGCGCAAACTCGTCGCTCATATCGCCAAGTTCGTTTTCTTCCCACATGTTATAAACACGCAGAGGTTTTGCGTATTTAGTGGCAAGCTTTTTTTTCATTTTAGTAAAGCGCTCATCAATCGTCATCAGCCTTTCGTTATGTAAAAGTGCATGGCACTCATAACAAGCCGCAATAGATATAAAGTCAGCCTCTTCACCTAAATCAACAATGCTTTGTAGCATATGCAGCGGCGGACAATGGTCGCGCTCTGTCGCTTCACAGCCACAATAAAAACACTGGTTAAAATGCTGCTGATCGCAAGCGTATGCTTGCTGATAATAACTGGCTAACGTTTTGCTCACCGTTGCTCCTAAAAAACACGACTAAATTATGGGGGCGATAATAACAGCCTGAAAAAATAAGTCATACCAATTACATTAAATTAGTAATCTATTATTGCGCTAATAAAGTAGCGCAATAACAAGGCGAAATTATAACGTGTAGTTGCTATCACTAATTACTCCCTGCATTGCTCTATCTCTTGCATCCATGCACTCGTACACGAACAATTTTTAACGCAGTAAGTGCGCTATTTAATGCGATAAAATGATTGTTTTTTTAATTGGTATCAGTAGTTATATTTAAATCACGGCCGCTATTAAACCAAACAAGCCACCAAACACACCACCCCACACAACAAGCCAGCCTAAGTGCTCGCGGATCATGGTTTGAATAATCTCTTTAACCATTTTTGGGGTAAGCTCATCTAGGCGCTCATCAACTAGTTTAAGCACCGTTTTATGTAGGCTCTCTGCGCTATTACCTTGTGAAAGTGTTTGGCTTACTAATGCTTTAAAGTCGTCAGTTTGGGAAATCTCACTAAGCGACAATTGCATTTTTTCAATAAACTTTTCACGCATTGGCTCTATTGCTGCTGTGCCGCCAAACATCCCAAGCATGCTACCAAACTGAGATTGCTCTATTACCTCTAACAAATTGTCGAATGCAGGGTTTAAATCAACATTGCTAATTATTGGCTCAAAGTCGATATTGGGCTGCGCTTTATTAAGTAAATTATTAATTTTTTGCTCTGAAAAAAACTCCGTTAATATTAGGTTTCGTATAGCTACTTTAAAGCTTTCAAACTTAAGCGCAATAACACCCGAGCCATATAAAAACGGGACCTTTTCGAACAACATATGAATCGCTAATAAATTAGTTACCGCGCCAGAAAGTGCAAATAAACCAACTGATAACACAATTGCTTGGTTAAACATAAAACCTACAACAACACATAAACCCGCTAGCAAATTGGTTATTAAACTTTTGTTCATTTTTACTCCATTACAGTAAGTGTAATTTTTATGCAATATAGTCGTTAATTTTACAACGTTTAGATTGTTAAATTAATACCTTTTTGCCATAGTTTAAGTATCTGTTTAAAAGGCGAGCAATTGTTATGTGGAAAACAGTAAATGAGCACATCAGCCAAGCCATTAATTTTGACTTTAAACACACCTATAAACGCCAATTACAAAGTACAAATACCGATAAACTATTTCATATTACCAATGGTACGCATAACTTCTTCGTTAAAATAGCATTAAAAAGCGAACTCGAGCGTTTAGAAAGTGAATTTATTGGCTTAAAGCTTTTAGCGCAAAATAGTAATTTTAAAGTCCCTGAATGTATTACAACCGGTGCAAATATAGAGTTTTCGTTTATTGTTTTACAGTGGCTTGTTTTAGATAAACAACCCCACAACACGTGGGCAACTATGGGAAGCAGCCTGGCTAAAATGCATCAAAAACACGACCAAGCCATGTTTGGTTTTGATGTAGACAACTACATAGCCACTACTATACAACCTAATCGCTGGCATAAAAAATGGGATGTATTTTACGCCGAAGAGCGTATAGGGTGGCAATTACAGTTACTCGCTGAAAAAGGCATTAACTTTATTGAACCCGAGCGCTTAATTAATGCCGTTAAAGAACAGCTGCATAGTCATCAAGTTGAGCCCTCATTACTGCATGGCGATTTTTGGCGAGGAAATATGGGCTTTTTAAAAGCAGAGCCAACGGTATTTAACCCGGCTTGTTATTATGGTGATCGGGAAGTGGATATTGTAATGAGCGAACTATTTGCGCCACTGCCAAAAGACTTTTATAGCGCCTATAACCAGCACTATCCGCTTTCTCAAAATTACGAAAAACGTAAGTTAATATACCAGCTATACCCTATTTTAAATCACGCTAACATCTTTGCCGGTCACTATCTTACTGAAGCTAAACAACATATAGAAAAGCTGGTATTTGAAGGTATAAAATAAGTGTCATAAGCTGCATTTCAGCACTATATTTAATGAGTAAGTAGGCGTTCATCTGTAAGCGATTAAGTTAAATCTAACTTAATTATTTATAACTGGAGTGATTATGAAAGATTTTTTATCACAACGAATAACGTGCCCACACTGCGGACACCACATACATTTAGACTTAGACGCAAGCATGGGCGATCAAGACTACATAGAAGATTGCACTGCCTGCTGTAACCCAATTCATTTAAATATGCATATAGATCATGCTAACAATAAGTTAGAGCTACACGTAGACAGTGACGACGAACAAATATTTTAACTTAAGCCTGATGGCGTAAGTAGTTTTCTACCGTATTTACAATAGTGTAAGTTTGCTGATCAACTTCAATATTAAACTTGTCACCCACTTGCGCTGCACCAATGTTTGTAATGGCGAGCGTTTCCGGAATTAGGTGTAACCAAAAACCTTGTTCATCAACTTCGCCCACGGTTAAGCTTGCGCCATTTATCGCAACAAACCCTTTATATAACACATACTTTTGCCACTCTTTTGGCAGGCTTAATTGAATTTTACAGTTATTCTCAAGCTTCACTATTTGAGAAATTTGTGACGTACAATGAATATGCCCAGACACTATATGCCCACCTAGCTCAGTACCAAACGTAACAGAGCGTTCGTAATTAACTAAACTACCTAACTCAAGCAGTCCTAAATTAGTTAACTTTAGGGTTTCGTCAATCACATCAAAATGCACTTGCGCTACCACATCGTGATTACTTAGCTCAACTTGCACAACTGTTAAACAACAGCCATTAATAGCAATACTTGCGCCTAAATCTAAATGCTTAACGTACTCATCGCTCACCGATACAACTAAGCGTAAAACACCGTCTGTTTGAGTCTTAGAGACCACCGTAGCTTGCGTTTGCACTATTCCTGTAAACATAAAATCACTTTAAATTATTACAAAGTGCTAGTTTAACGTATCAACTCATAAAATCATTCACTACTGTGATTTTTATTTAAACCCCAATAGATTACAATTACGCCCTATTTTATCAACTAGCTGTTTTTATGACCTTTTGCAATTGGGAAGCCAAGCGTTTACTTTCCCTCGCTTTACCTGTTTTTTTAGCGCAAGTTACACTTATTTTAATGTCGGTCGTCGACACAATTATGGCAGGTCAAGTTAGCCCTACTGACTTAGCTGCACTGTCTATTGCAACAGGAATATGGAACCCTTTATTACTTGGCCTTCAAGGTATTTTATTAGCGCTTACTGGTATTATTGCGCAGTTTTCGGGCAGTGATGACCGCAAAGGCATTAGCCACTATTTTCAACAAGCGCTTTATTTAACCGCTATTTTGAGCTTTACAGGCTTTGGAATTGCCCATTTAGCAGATGCTATTATTTTTAAGCTCGATACAACGCCTGCAATTGCAAACCTTGCCATTGACTACATTCACTTTGTGAAATGGGGTGTATTTGGATTTTTAATTTTTACGGTATACAGAAACGTTACCGAAGGTATGGGAATGACCAAGCCCGCGTTTTACATAAGCCTATTAGGTTTAGCTGTTAATATTCCGGTAAATTATATTTTCATAAATGGCTTATTTGGTTTTCCTGCTTATGGCGGCGCGGGCTGTGGCATTGCCACAGCCATTGTTTTAACTGTTATGGCAATAGCACAAGTCACTTACTGCCAAATGAGTAAAAAAGTAGATGCTAAAGGCCTGCTTTCATCATTCGAAAAACCTAATTTCACTACCATTGGTATTATTACTAAGTTAGGTATACCAATTTCACTCGCCACCTTTTTTGAAGTCACTTTATTTGCGTGTATACCGCTATTTATAGCGCATTTAGGTGCAGTAGCTATATCGGGGCATCAAATAGCAGCCAGTGTAACTACATTGCTATTTATGATGCCGCTGAGCCTATCAATCGCTATCAGCATTCGTATAGGTAACTTATACGGCCAAAAGAACATGACTCAATTAAAAGTTGCGGTTTCTACCAGCTATATTTTAGCCATTGCTGTGGCGTTATTTTTAGCGCTTATTACGTTTGCCGGTCGTGATTTAATTAGCCAACTGTATACCGACAGCCCTGCTGTTATGGCATTGGCTTCATCAATTATGATTTTAGCGTGTATTTACCAATTACCTGATGCACTTCAAGTTGCAGCAAATGGCATACTCCGTGGGTTAAAATACACCACGCCTATATCGTATATTACGTTTATATCGTATTGGTTAATCGGCTTTTGTTTAGGTTACGTATTGGCAAGAACAGACATAATTGTGCCAGCTATGGGGCCACACGGTTTCTGGACTGGGATAATAGTGGGACTTAGTGTCGCTGCTATTTTATTAATGCTAACGGTAAAAAAACGTCTAAAATATGAATTTCTTAAAATTGATGCACTCAATCAAAACTAATAAACTCAGCCTTAAAACATTACCAGCTACTTTGCTGGTAATGTGTTTTTTAACGCTTACTGGCTGCAACAAACCACAAAGTAGTATAAACGTTACTTATATTGAACGCTTAAGTAGCACAGTTGATACAAGCCCAACACAGCCTGCGCCACTCAAGCAACTCCCCTTACTGCAGCCTACCCCAATAGCACAAAGTGACTTAACACTGAGCATTGTTGAGCTTGCAGGCATTAGCCAATGTAAGCTTAACGTGCTTATAAGTGAGCACAATAACCAATTAGGAAAAACCGCCAGCGCTGCTGGGCAATTAAAATATCAAATAAACTTTATTAAAAGTGCACAGGTTTGCTTAAACACGCTTGATAAAAATAGTCCTAGTTACACAAAAATACTCGCAGCCAAAAACTACAAAGAAACACACCTAATGCACTTTTTTAACACCATGTTATTTAAAGAGCCTGAGCTAAATCGTACTTGGCAACTCACTTCAAACGAGCTTACTACTGAACCTGCTGGTTTTAGTGATACCGTACTTGCGCTAAAGCAACTTGTACTCATTAAGCAACAAATTAAGGCTAAAGAATTTAGTGAAATTAATAGCAATTCTATTTTTAGTGCACTCGAGCAGCTTAATAAATTTCAATTTAACCAGGCACTCATTCAATCGGTCCGCAAGCAGGTAGTGTTAAATAACAACGCCACGCAGTTTGTAAAAACATTAAACTTTAATACGCTGTGCCCACAGGATAAAAATAATAAAAACGCAAAAATCATAAGCAACGTATTTCAAAAGTTTTACCTAAAAGAAATTCAGCCCTATCAAGCGCAGTTAACTGGTTATCTAGAGGCACTACAACCGCTTTATAATGAGCTTTGGTTTAACGAAAGTATCTCAAGCCCTCAAATTAATAACTTAGTAAAAACGGGCTCAGCAAGTAACTTACTGAACTTACTAAAAAGCTCAGCTAAAAAACATGTGGTTTGGTGGCAAGTATTTTATAAAACGTGTGAAATAAGCCCAATATGAATAAAAAAACGGCAAATAAACTCAAAAACAACAAACTTGCTTGATTCACCAACCGCCACGCTATATATTAGCCGCCGTTGTTAAGCAATTAACACCTAGTTAAATAAAGTAATACGACTGTAGCTCAGTTGGTTAGAGCACTACCTTGACATGGTAGGGGTCGGTGGTTCGAATCCACTCAGTCGTACCAACATTAATGAAACGTATAATTGAAGGAAAGAGCGCTACCTACTCTTGACCACCCGGTCCAAAGGTCAGTAGTTCGAATCCACTCAGTCGTACCAAAATTTAAGTAAAATCTCAAAAATTGTACGACTGTAGCTCAGTTGGTTAGAGCACTACCTTGACATGGTAGGGGTCGGTGGTTCGAATCCACTCAGTCGTACCACTTCAAAGTAATAAAAAACCTAAGAAAAAGCACTACCCACTCTTGATCACCCGGTCCAAGGGTCAGCAGTTCGGATCCACTCAGTCGTACCAATTCAAAGTAATAAAAAACCAAAGAAAAAGAACTACCCACTCTTGATCACCCGGTCCAAGGGTCAGCAGTTCGAATCCACTCAGTCGTACTAATTCAAAGTAATAAAAAAACCTAAGTAAAAGCACTACCCACTCTTGATCACTCAGCTTCAACAGTTAATCATTAATTAACAATCACTTACAACCAGGTTGTAGCTTTATTTCTTGTAAATTATCCTTGTGAGTTTTGTTGACATTTCATGATTAAAATTCATTCAATTTACAGGGGGGTAATCGTGCGCGATTTGTAACCTAGCGGGCTCGGTAGCGGCTTCTGCGTTACTCTGATGGCTTACATTCTTGTAAGAATAAGTAAAAATCGAGTAACAAAGAGTCAATAACCGCACTGTATAGGCGATGTTTTGATTAAAAAACAACACATACAGCTGCAAATTCAACCTCTAAGATCAACAGCCTCTAGTCTATTTTATTTAGTAATTCATAACCTGCAAGTACATCACTCAACTCCTCGTCAATGGTACTTTGACGCAGAGTATTAAACTCACTCGAAAGCTTATCAAGTAGCTCTTCAATATTTTTTTCAGCGCGTTGCATTGCGCCAAGACGACTGCTATTTTCGCTGATCAACGACTCGGCACATGCACGATAAAGAGAAATAAAAATATACTCGCGGATCAATGCCCTTATTGTTGTAGAGTGCTTACAGAGTACTTCTGGCAAAGCTTTAGTTGGCCATAAAATATTTTTAAAATTATCTCGCCATTGCTCGTCAAGTGGGAGTAATCGCTGAGACACACATTCATAAAGCGCGCCTTGTTTAGGTTGATTATAAAACACCAATACACGGCAACCAGGATTAAGAACCAAGCTTGATTCACTGTCTATTTGAATTTGCCTAACTAAGGTATCTATATCGTGAACACTCACTGGCACTGTGTATACTTTTACTAAATTAAAGCCGGCATCGGTAAGTCGAGATGCAGCACGTGCGCCTACTACCCAAATTAGAGGTGGCTGGGTCTCGTTACTTAGCGCTTTAATTGTAAAGTCGGTAATACTTTCATTAAATTGCCCTACCAACCCTTGATCTGAGCCGAATATGATCACACCCACTCTGCTTTCATTTATATTTTTGGGTTGTGGTGAAAATTGAAATGACATGTCATCACGCAAACTCGCACTTAATCCTAACTCAACTGCCCGGTAGTAATCGGTCAATGAGCTAATCGATTTTTCATATTGCCCAATACTCGAGGCAGCAAGTGCCTTCATCGTTTTTACCACGCCTTGTAAATCACTTGCACTGGCTATTTTATGGCGTAAATTAGCGGCACTATTGCTCATGTTGTTATTGCCTCCTTTTCAGGCTCAAAATCAACAAGTGCGCGCTTAGCCAACTCAACAATTGTTTGTCGATCGTCATCACTTAAGCTTTTAGCGGTATCAAATCTATCACATAAAGTATCGTCTAACTGCGCAACTGCTTTTTTAAGAATATTTTTTGCGTCGTTTATTTTTAGCAGTTCAATCGAATCTAAAAAGCCATTACTGAGTGCGAGTAATAGCATAATTTGCTCAGGCACTGGCATAGGTGATGATTCAGATTGATGTAAGCTCGCTCGAATACGCCGTCCATGTTCAATTATACGCCGTGTATCATCATCAAGTCGGGCACCAAAACGAGCAAAGGTTTCTAGCTCTTCAAATTGAGCATATGCAAGCTTTAAATCGCCAGCAACTGCACGAGACGCAGCACGCTGTGCTTTACCGCCCACACGAGAAACCGACTTACCAACGTCAACGGCTGGTAATACACCTAGAGCAAATAATGAGGGTGATAAATAAATTTGTCCGTCGGTAATCGAAATTAAATTAGTTGGAATATAGGCTGAAATATTTTGAGCTTCGGTCTCTATAATGGGGAGTGCGGTCAAGGAACCACCGCCACGTTCTTTATTTAAATGGGTCGCACGCTCTAGTAATCGTGAATGAATATAAAAAATATCCCCAGGAAATGCTTCTCGTCCGGGTGGTCGTCGTAACAACAAAGACAACTCGCGGTAAGCTCTTGCGTGCTTAGTTAAATCGTCATATACAATAAGTACATCACGTCCTTGCTCCATAAAATATTCTGCAATACTGGTTGCAGCGTAAGGCGCTATATACTGTAAGCCCGGTGGTTCATTACCCTCTGTTGCAACAACAACCGTATAAGCCATTGCATTTTGCGCGCGTAATATTGCTATTGATTTAGCAACTGTTGATGCCCGCTGGCCAATAGCGCAATAAATACAAATTACATTTTGTTCTCGCTGATTTAAAATCGTGTCTATGGCTATAGCTGTTTTACCTGTTTGCCTGTCACCTAAAATAAGCTCTCGTTGTCCTCGCCCTATTGGAATCATTGCATCGATTACAATAAGTCCGGTTTGCAAAGGCGTAGTAACAGGAGAGCGGTCCATAATTGGTGCAGCTGGACGCTCTATTGGTAAACGCTGCTCGGTTTGTATAACGCTTCCACCGTCTAGTGCCTCGCCAAGTGGGTTTATCACTCGCCCTAATAGCGCATTGCCAACCGCTACATCCATTACACGACCACTGCGGCGCACTTCATCCCCAGCTTGTAAGTGGGCGTATTCACCTAAAAGCACAACACCGACTTCTTTTTCATCAATATTAAACGCAATTCCAAGCACATTACCGGGAAATATAATTAGTTCCTCAAAGCCAACGCCAGGTAATCCCGACACCTTCGCAATACCCGTTGATACACTGGTAATAATACCAACTTCATGTAAGTTCAATTTTGAGTTAACTGTTTTTAGCCCTTGCTGAATGTGCTTAAACACATCACCAAACGCGTTTCTTAAACTGTGTATTTTTGTGTTTTTATTTTGAGTGTTTTCGCTAAGGTCACTCATCACTTATCAACAGGTTGAGAAGTTGTAGGCTGAGCTGTTTTTTGTTTTAGTAACATATCAACTTCCTGCTCGATTGATTGTAAGTAATCGTCAATACTCCACACCAGCTTTTGTCCATTGACACATAACTCAATCCCGCTAATAAGGCTCTCATCGGTGGTGAATTTAATGGTAATATCTTTTGAAAACACAGTATTAATAGCATTCTTAAGTGCTAAACGCTGAGGTTCAGTTAGCTCAAACGCACTTTGAATTAAGGCAGGTACAAATTCACTATTTGTATTTAGCGCCTGCGCTAAAGTAGTTTTTTTGTCGTCATCAAGCTTATATAAGCGGGCTGTAAACACCTCACATATTTGTTGTTCTAAAGTTGTTGATGCCAGTTCAGTTAAGGTTTTGCGACTAATAGCAAATACCTCTTGCTTAACTTTTCGACTTAAAGACTCCTTTAAATTATCAGTCTCTTTTACTATATTTTGTTGATATTTAGTGCCCCAGCTTTGGACTCTTTTTTGCGCCTCTAACATAAGTGTTTGCTCTGCTTGCTTAGCACTCACGCTTACTTGTTGCATCTTTTGTGTACGTTGTTGTTCAAACTCTTCATTTTTCAGAAAAAACTTTTCACGCTCCGCCAGTGCTTCATTTTGGTTTGTTTCAGCATCGTCTAACTCAGCGGCTATACGCTCTTCTCGCTTATCAATAGCGTGCAAAATTGGTTTATATAAATAGCGTTTTAGTAACCACACCAAAATTAAAAAATTAACCACTTGGGCTGCAACTGTAAACCAATCAATTAGCATGGTTTAACTTCCTGCAGCTTGTGCGATAGCGTAGTTCCAAAACGGATTGGCAAAAATAAGAATCATCGACACGACAAAACAGTATATTGCGGTCGATTCAATCATCGCAAGCCCTACAAAGAGCGTGCGCGTAATAGTTGCTGATGCATCAGGTTGCTGTGCTAATGCACTCAATGCCGTTGCTACTGCTTTACCTTCGCCAAGCGATGGACCTAAACAACCAAAACTAATTGTAATTCCTGAAATAACGATTGATGCCATTGCTATCATTGTCATGCTATCCATGTTCTCTCCAAGTATGATGTGTAGAAATACGTGATTAATTAACTCGTTGTTTGGCTGGTTTTACTGAGCGCGTAGCCGCAGCAATATAAACAGCGGCTAAAATAGTAAAAATATAAGCCTGTACTAAGCCTGTAAGCAAACCCAGTGCCGTCATTACGATTGGGAATATAAAGGGTGTAATGGTTAACAAAATGCCAATGATCATTGCCCCGCTCATCATGTTGCCAAATAACCGCACAGCCAGAGCAAGTGTCCGTGATAATTCGCTAATAATATTAAATGGCAACATAATAAAAGTAGGAGCCATATAAGATTTTAAGTAATTGCCAAGCCCTTGTTCACTGATACCAAATAAAGGCACTGCAATAAATACAGTGAGCGCCAGTGCTGCTGTAGTCGATAACGACGCCGTGGGTGGCTCATAACCCGGAGCAATGGTGAACATGCTCGCGGTTACTAAAAATAAAAACAGTGTGCCTAAAAAACCAAGGTATTTTTTAGCGTCATTCAAGCCTACGTCTTCAATTTGTTGTGTGATCCCCGTTACTATAATTTCTAAAAAATTTTGCCAACGAGAACGCTTTAACGTGGTTGAAAGCTTACGGGTTATCAATATCGAACTAATCACCAAAACCAACATTAAAACCCAAGTGAAAACGATGGTTGCATTGAGTTTTAAAAAACCATTTTGCCAATAAATAACCGTATCAGGACTCAGGTGCATGATGTGTCACCTTTGCTAAATGAGAGGTTGATGCAGTACGGGTAACATAAGTGGTAATAAAACGGGCTATCAAAAAGCTAAATAAACACAGTGGTAATTGCAACCAAGATTTTGATAATAAGTCACTCGTCATCACACTATAAAAGCCACTTAAAGTAATTGCCATGCGTATAAATAAACTCAGCACAACCCATAGGGCTGGGTGAGTCGATACCATACTTTTTTGCACCGTCCACCACAGGCCACCAAAAAATAAGGCACCAAGCATTAGACCTACACTAACAATAATTAATACGCCAACTAGCTCATGCATCTTCGTCATCCTTTTGCTCTTGATGTATCGCGCTGTCTTCTTTGCTCATCCAGTGCCACGCGTTAAAGCACCCAAGCGCCAAACCCGCCACCAATAAAGCCAATGTCCATGACCGCTCAGTGGCATAATGCGAGTCGATATACACACCTAAACTTGCACCAAGTATGGTAGGCACTGCAACCGACCAACCAATAAGGCCCATCATTCCTAAACCAAACCATATTTTTTGATGAGAGTTAAGCCTTGCTTTTAGCTTACGCTGGGCTTTTATTTCTACTTGTTCTGCAAGTGTTGATGAACTGCTTTGTGAGTCTTTTGAACCTAGGTCGTCTTTTTTATTTGTCATAAATAAATAGCTTTTAGTGGTTAAAGTCGAAAACGATTTAAAAAGCTACTTTCTAATTTAGCCATCACTGTTCTTACTTGTTGTGCTTGTTCATTGAGTGCCAAAAACTCTTTATCTACAGCGCTGCGAAGTGTCGCCAGATCAGTACCTAATATGGCACTTCGCACCGATACCAGCACAGTGTTTCCTGTTTTAATTAATACGCCCTCATCTACGGCTACAAATATCTCACCGTCTTTTTCGCAATTAAATGTCAAAATACCTGGGGTTAGTGGCGCAACACAGTCAAGGCGATTGGGTAAAAATCCGTACGATCCTTCGCTTGTTTCGGCAACAACATGAGTCACATCATGCCTGTCGAAAAATATCTCATATGGCAGCAATAATTTAAGGTGTATCTGAGTTTGCGGCACCGCTTGTATCCTCATTATTATTTACTGTGGATTTTATTTTGACCTCACTTATGGCACCTATCATATAAAGTGCACTCTCTGGCACGTTTTTAAATTCATCATTTAAAATGCGTTCACACCCATCTAGCGCATCATCAAGGCTAACAAGTTTGCCTTTATAACTAGTAAATTGCTCTGTTGTAAAAAATGGCTGAGTAAGAAAACGCTCTAAACGCCTTGCGCGTCCAACAATGTTGCGGTCCTCAACTGATAACTGTTCAAGCCCTAACATAGCAATAATATCTTTGAGTTCATTGTATTGCGCTAAGGTGCTACGTACCTTTTGTGCAAGTAAGTAGTGGCGCTCTCCCACAACCCCGGGGCTCGCCATTTTTGAATTAGATTGCAGGGGATCTATAGCCGGAAATAATCCTTCGCTTGCGCGTTTACGAGAGAGCACAATAGAAGCCGATAAATGCGAAAATGTATGAACTGCGGCCGGATCGGTAAAATCATCGGCAGGTACATACACCGCTTGAATAGAAGTAATAGCACCATTTTGTGTATTGGCAATTCGCTCTTCTAACCCAGCAAGCTCTGTGCCCATAGTAGGCTGATAACCAAGCCTTGAAGGCATTTGCCCCATTAAGCCCGATACCTCAGAGCCTGCCTGAATAAAACGAAATATATTGTCGATTAGCAACAGCACATCTCGCTGCTCATCATCACGAAAATACTCAGCCATAGTTAAAGCTGCATGCCCCACCCTAAAACGACTCCCTGGTGGCTCGTTCATTTGCCCAAAAATCATCGCCATGTTTGGCAAAACGCCCGCGTCTTTCATTTCGCGATAAAGCTCTTCGCCTTCACGGCAACGCTCACCTATGCCACAAAATAGGCTAACACCTTTGTGCTTGCCCACCATATTGTGAATCATTTCAGTCAATAACACTGTTTTGCCAACACCTGCACCGCCAAACAATCCCGCTTTGCCACCACGTTCTAACGGCACCAGCAGATCAATTACTTTTATACCGGTTTCAAAAATCTCTGATTGGGTTGACCGTTCGGTTAATGGCACTGGCTTATTATGTACAGAGCGCCACTGAACATCTTTAAGCTCACCACCGCCATCAAGCGTGTTACCAAACACATCAAACATTCTCGATAAGGTTCCTTTACCAACAGGGGTAAGTAACGGTCCGCCACTGTCAACAACTTCCATGCCACGCGCAAGTCCTTGTGTAGGCGTGAGCGCAATTGCTCTTACATGATGCTCATTGCGCTGCTCTAGCACTTCAAAAATACACTGTTTATTTTCGCCAGCACTAAGCATTGAATTAATCGCAGGTAGCTTCTTGTCAAAACGCACGTCAATTACGCTGCCGCGTATAGCGGTAATTGTACCGAGATTTTCAAATTTACTAATCGTGGATTGAGCTACAAAATTCATTGATGCGCCTGCCACTGCCAATTACGAATTTCAGGGAGATCTTGCCCATGCTTATTAATATATTTTTTATGCTCAACAAGCTTTTCTTCAAGCTGTTTTTTTAGTGCGTCTCTTTTTGTACCCAAGTTTGGCAGGCGTTCCAGTGTGTCTAACACTAAATGAAAACGATCAATCTCGTTTAATACCGTCATATCAAAAGCAGTTGTAATAGTGCCTTCTTCTTTATACCCGCGAACATGAATATTATGATGATTATTACGCTTGTACGTAAGCCTATGAATAAGCGTTGGGTAGCCATGAAATGCAAAAATAACCGGCTTATTAATAGTAAACAGAGTGTCAAAATCCTCTGCGATTAACCCGTGAGGATGTTCGGTATTAGGCTGTAAACGCATCAAATCAACCACGTTAACAACCCGGATTCTAAGATTACTAAAATGCTCGAGTAAAATCATAACGGCTGCCATCGTTTCCAATGTAGGCACATCACCACAACAAGCCATCACCACATCAGGTGTTGCATCTACACTATTACCCGCCCATTGCCAAATGCCAATCCCTGCCTCGCAATGTTTAACAGCTGCCACCATATCTAACCATTGCGGCGCAGGATGCTTGCCTGCAATAACGACATTAACGTAATGACGACTTCGCAAACAATGATCCATTACCGACAGCAAGCAGTTAGCATCAGGCGGTAAATAAACGCGCACAATTTCAGCTTTTTTATTAATAACATGATCGATAAAACCCGGATCTTGATGGGTAAAACCGTTGTGATCTTGTCGCCATACATGCGATGCCAGTAAATAATTAAGTGAAGCGATTTTTTTACGCCATGGTAAACCTGCCGCCACTTTTAACCATTTAGCATGTTGATTAAACATCGAGTCAATAATATGAATAAACGCTTCATAACTATTAAATAAACCATGGCGGCCGGTTAATAAATATCCTTCAAGCCAACCTTCGCATTGATGTTCACTCAGCATTTCCATTACTCTGCCACTAGGCGAAAGCTGCTCATCGTTGCTATGGGTTGCTGCATTCCACTGTCTATCGGTTACCTCTAACAGTGCACCTAAACCATTGGATACTGTTTCGTCGGGTCCAAATACTCTAAAATTACGTTGCTCGTCATTAAGCTCAACTATATCTCTCAAAAATGGACCTAAAACTCTGGTATCACCAATTCCGCGTATACCGGGAGAGATTACTTCGCATGCATAATCGCGAAAATCAGGCATATGTAAATCTTCTAGCAGCAACCCACCATTCGCATGAGGATTTGCTCCCATACGGCGATTCCCCGTTGGGGCCAATTCAGCAAGCTCTGGTAATAAACGCCCTTGTGAATCGAAAAGTGTTTCTGGATGATAGCTACGCAGCCAGCTTTCTAATAATTGCAAATGATCTGGATGAGCTGATGGGCTAGAAATAGGAACCTGATGCGCACGCGATGTTCCCTCTATCTGAAAACCATCTACGAGCTTTGGACCCGTCCACCCTTTAGGTGAAATGAGGATAATCATTGGCCAACGTGGACGAGTTGGATCGTTATTATCGAGAGCATCTTTTTTTATTTTTTTTATTTGATGTATTGCGACATCAAGTGCTTTAGCCATAGCCTGATGCATTAGCTCAGGCTCATGTCCTTCAACAAAAATAGGGCTCCAGCCATAACCAAACATTAATTGCTCTAATTCTTCATGGGTAATACGCGCTAAAACGGTAGGATTCGCAATTTTATACCCATTCAAATGCAATATAGGGAGAACAGCACCGTCACTGATAGGATTAAGAAACTTATTAGAATGCCATGCAGTTGCAATAGGCCCTGTTTCTGCCTCACCATCACCCACCACACAAGCAACTATTAAGTCTGGATTATCAAATACAGCTCCAAACGAATGACTCAAAGAATAGCCCAGCTCGCCACCTTCATGAATCGAGCCAGGACACTCGGGCGATACATGACTAGGAATGCCACCGGGAAACGAAAACTGTAAAAACAGTTTTTGCATACCTGCTTTATCTTGGCTTATATCAGGGTAAATTTCACTGTAGGTGCCCTCAAGATAGGTATTAGCAACCATAGCTTGCCCGCCATGCCCTGGGCCAGATACATAAATCATATTTAGATCGTGTATTTTAATAACACGATTTAAATGCGCATAAATAAAATTTTGCCCGGGTGTTGTTCCCCAGTGCCCAAGCAACATATTTTTAATATCACTTAGTATCAGTGGGCGCTCTAAAAGTGGGTTATCGCATAAATAAATTTGACCTACCGACAGGTAATTCGTGGCACGCCAATATGCGTCAATTAACTCTAATTCTTTTGATGTTAATGAAGGAAGAATCATA
The DNA here is from genome assembly GCF_015864305.1 of Pseudoalteromonas sp. NZS71_1. Classification (NCBI taxonomy): domain Bacteria; kingdom Pseudomonadati; phylum Pseudomonadota; class Gammaproteobacteria; order Alteromonadales; family Pseudoalteromonadaceae; genus Pseudoalteromonas; species Pseudoalteromonas sp. NZS71_1. The sequence continues at coordinate 41,964 of NZ_JADYXM010000006.1, forward strand.
TGCAGGGTTTCCATCTTGTCGCATCCAAAAATGCTTAAGCCATGCTCTATATAAGAGCATGGCGAGGGTTAGCCAGCGCAATAACTACGCAGTGGTAGTTATGTCCTGTTTTTTTTGCTCGAATTCTTTTTTGTCAATATCGCCGCTGGCGTATCTTTCATTAAGAATATCAATTGCTGTTTTATTAGACTCTAACCCATAGCGTCTATGGGTTCGGTAGCTATAACCCCAATGGCTTAAACTCGATATGAGCAATAACCACATACCAAACCATAAAAACCAACCCCAACCTGAGTACCACTCACTCCAAAATTCATGACCCATTTTAATCTCCACTTAAAATATGGAGCGCAAAACACTTACACCCCAATTAATACAATGAGTGTAAGTGAGTGATATTATTGGTTCTGTTCGCTAGCGTACGCATTTATTATTGTTAATCATAAGCAGTTGTTTTATTGAGCATATACTTGCTGTTTCTATTAAATTTTGTTTCTATTAAAGTTAATTTCTATTAAGCCAACCTTTACGCCAAAAAATAAATATCATTGCTGCCGTTATCAAAATAAAAACACACCACAAAACGGGATATGCCCAAGTCCAGTTTAGCTCTGGCATGTATTTAAAGTTCATTCCATAAATTCCAGCTATAAATGTTAACGGTATAAAAACAGAAGATATAATAGTAAGCACTTTCATAATTTCATTCATACGATTTGAAATAGCTGACATGTATAGCTCACTTAAACCGCTTACCATTTCACGGTATGACTCAATAATTTCAACAATTTGAATATTATGCTCATACACATCTCTAAGGTAAGGGCGCGTAGAGTCATCTATTCTGCCTCCTTCCTCGCGATACAAATGGTCGATAACCTCTCGCATAGGCCAAACAATTCTTCTTAATAATGCCAATTCTCGTTTAATACTATGGATATGGTGCAGTACGTGGGGAGTTGGATTTTCAAGTGTTGTTACTTCAAGTTCCTCAAGGATATCGCCATATTGTTCAAGTACCGGAAAACATTTATCAACCAGTTCATCAAGTAATGCATAAAGTAAATAACCAGTACCATTTTTGCGAATACGACGATTTTCTGTATGCAAACGACCGCGAACGGATTGCCACACGTCTCCTGGTTTTTCTTGAAAACTCAGTAAAACATTGTCATATAAAAGTAAGCTAACTTGCTCAATATCAAGAATTGTATTATTGGGCTCATGCGTCTCTAGCTTCAACATGCTTAATACAACAAATAAATGATCGTCAAAAAATTCGATACGAGGTCGCTGAGGTACATGTAAAATATCTTCTGCGGTGAGCGTATGAAATGCGAAATGATGTTGAAGTAAACCAACAATATAAGAGTCTGTATTACTCACGTGGATCCACCTCACCGTTGCCCACTCAGGTTGGGGAGTTTTTAAAAACTCATCAATATCGCTAACCTCTTTGGCTTCTATACGGCTAGCTGAATAATCTATATAACGTATAACAGCATTGTTTGATCTTGTTGGCGCTAAAACACCAGCAACGTATTCAACTTTGGGTGACGGCCCAGAAATAGTGTTATATTTATGTTTTCTCGACTTGCGCACGTTATATAGCCCCAATGCTGGAGCACCCAACTTTCTCTTTTTATTATGTATTAACATTATATGCTCGATTACTTTATTTAAAGTTAGCTGAATAAAGTGAGTATTCTCAACACTTACAGCGCGAATAAAAGTCAGTCACAAAGCCACGCTACTCAAAAATAAGCATAGAGTCCGTGCGCTAACACTCAAATATAATGCCAGTTTTAAAAATACACTTCGCACGTTCTAATTATTCTTGTTATAGCGCTACCTAAAAATCAATGAAAAATAACATTGCTTGTTCGTCAGCGCACAGACCTTTGTTTTTCAAAAGCCGAAACTGGAAATATTAATCTACTTATCGTTTGTACTTTACAGCTTATAAAGCATGGTTTTTTATAGATAAGCATTAGGGTCTGTTGACCTTTTAAGATAGAAATTTATTCTATCTAGAGGCTATTTAATCGCGGCGCAAGGTTTGCAACCTAGCGGGCTCGGTAAAAACCGAGCAAAGCTTCCGCATCCAGCTCACGCTCTAGAATTAACCCAAAGGGCTGCGCATGTTTAACCTCAAAAGATAAACGTGCCCTAAATAAGAAGAAAGCACTTGATAAGCAAAAGCGCGTTAAAAACTGCAAAAATAATGCATTACAAATGCAAATAACCCACTAAAAAGGATCGTTATTATGTTACGTAGTATGAAAGACTTAGAAGGTTGTGCAATCGCTGCTAGTGACGGTATTGTAGGCAAAGAAAAAGATTTTTTGTTTGATGACCTAGCATGGGTGATACGTTATTTTGTTGTAGAAACAGGCACGTGGCTATCGAGTCGCAAAGTTTTAATTTCCCCTATTGCGGTGCAAAACCCAAATTGGGATGAAAAGATTTTCCCTGTTTTAATCAGTAAAGACCAAGTTAAAAATAGTCCTGGTATTGATACTAATAAACCCGTTTCACGACAACATGAAATGGATTACCTAAACTACTATGGATACCCGTATTACTGGATCGGTACTAATTTTTGGGGAAGCGGGATATATCCCTACTCCTTATATCCTGGCAATGACATTTTTGAACATAGTGTCGAAGGTGCCCGCAGCGCAAATCTAATTCATAAAAGTATAAAAAGTCAGCATGTTCAAAAAGGGGATCCTAATCTTCGTAGTTGCAAAGCTATTATTGGCTATAACATACACGCTAAAGACGGAGACATTGGCCATGTATCAGGATTTTTAGTTGAAGAAAGTACATGGGCGGTTCGTTACCTAATTGTTGAAACGAGCAATTGGTGGGGAGGACATCAAGCACTTATCCCGTCAGCATGGATTTACGAAGTGCAATGGCTCGACAACTCAATTTCAACTGATTTAGTTCGTAAAGCGATAAAAGATGCGCCGGTATATGAGCCAAATAAAGAGATAACTCAGGACTTTGAAGCAGCTGTTTTTCATCACTATGAACTTGCTGCATACTGGGAAAAAATTGCTAAAACAGTAAATAAACAAAGTTAAAACAGGCGCAAATTCCAAAACAAGCGTGTCTTAATCTGCCTTTTATAACACTCTTACCAAGCAAATATTCAAGGACGATATTTGCTTTTATACTTAAAAACGTTTCCTCAAAATGCTATTTGTAAAACCCAGGTAAAATTCAAATAAGATAAGAGCAATACACATCAATGCACATCAATACACATCAATACACATCAATATAAAACAATTTTTTATTTGAATTTAAATTGTATTCAATTAAATCCACTTTATAAGAAAAACCGTAGTTGAGTAAATCACTTATACTATCAATACTCGTATCCGCCTTTCGATAGGTAAGTAGCTGCTTAATATCGTGGGCATAATGTCCTTGACGTGGAAATATAGTTGTTAAATCATTTTTCCACTGCGCTTTCATAGCAGCTAAAATACGTAACTTATCATCTACCATTACATAATGTTTAGCGGGGTACTGCTCTTTTATTGCTGCAAGCATTTGCTCTTTGTGAACATATATCAACACCCTTCCCTCCACTGCATCCCATAAACCGGAGCGTAAAATTTTAAGTGGTTGTAATACAATATCGCCATCAGACAAAATAACGGTGGGGCCAAATTGTTGTAAATGTTCAATCACAGCAAGTGCGTTAGGGTAAAGCCTTTCTTTATATGGATAATTAATTAAAAAAGAAGAAATCAGATGCAGTCTCGGATCATCAGAATGTTCCATTCGATAACACTGTAGTGCGCCCAAATAGTCGGCATAACCGAGTTCTTTACGAAGTTTTTCAAAAATAGACCAGTAATGGTCACTATTTTCACAACCAAATTCACCTTCTAAAAAATCTTTCAAATGGCTTAAAATAGTATCGCTATCGAGCAATGTATTATCAACATCCAGTAAAAATACGATATCGGGAACTGTTTGCACGCGCTGTCCTTAAAATAATTTAAGTACTTTATATTTTATTATATGAGTTTATTAATATTGACTCTGTACGGTATCGCGCCAAACAATGATTATTAAAGCTCATATATTCAACGCTCGTTACCTTCTCAAAATTACTATAAATACAGATAATGGGTGATTTATGTTCGCTGTGGCACAGACTCAAAATTGCAAAGCCATTAGGATAAAGCGGTCATACAAATTGTAGAATAGTCTTTTAAGCTATACGTAGTACTGCTTTTATACCAATTTGCTTAATTAAGTGAGCTATTTTTAGGTAAGAAAACCGTGTCGATAACAAGGCAAAAATTTCGTTATTTAGTTGTTCTTTATCAGAAATTTTTAACACAGTTAGCGTCAGGTTTATGCCCTCAAATTGATCAAGTATTATTGCACATTGGTATTACTATGATAAATCGAGCTTACATTCCACTTAAGATTGAGAATAATGTAACTACACTCAATGTTTTAATTTGGTATTAAGTTTTTTATTTTATCGAGTAATATTTTAGGAATAATCACATGAGTAATAACATCTCAAGTAATTCAGTATCAAAAACTAAATCTAATTTGAATAAAGAAGGTCTCAGCCGACATGACATGATTGAAGCTAAAGCTTACTCATTAGCCAGTGATCGTGACTTTACCGGTGACAATCACTTAAATGATTGGCTTGAGGCTGAAAAGGAAGTAGACGGACAACTACCAAAGTAGGTTAAATGTAAAAAGCCCACTAACAGCAGAACATACACAAATTTTAAAGCCCAGGCTCAATGAGCAACGTGCTGGGCTGTTTTGAAGCTATTACCGGATTTTATTTTTATGTAAATAAACTGATTAGATACCAAAATATATTAACTGATAATGGATAGTTTTCTAACGTTAGGTTTTTTTTCCATATAAGACTCCAACCTGTCTGTTTCTCTTTTTACAACCTCATAGCACTCGCATGACTGAGATTCTAATTGAGGTCGGTCTATCACACTAATATGACCACGTTTATAAGTGATAATACCCAGCTTTTGTAGTTTACCAGCGGCCTCAGTTACTCCCTCACGTCTTACGCCTAACATATTTGCTATTAGCTCTTGAGTCATTATTAAATTGTTACTCGGTAAACGGTCAATCGATAGTAAAAGCCAGCGGCTTAGTTGTTGCACTATACTATGATGACGATTACAAACTGCGGTTTGCGCTGTTTGGGTAATTAATGATTGCGTGTAACGTAACATGAGCATACGCATATCAGGCTCGCTATTAAATTGCCTGCGTAATTCACAAGCGGGTAAGCGATAAGCAGTACCAGCACTTTGCACAATAGCCCGGTTAGGAGTGCTTTCTCCCCCCATAAATACAGCTATACCTACCACCCCTTCATTACCGATAACTGATATTTCAGCAGATGAGCCATCAATCATCACATACAATAATGAAACAATACTATCTATTGGAAAATAAACGTAATCGAGCTTTTCACTTGTTTCATAAATAACTTCTCCAAGGGATAAATTGACTCGCTTTAAAAGCGGAAACATGCGGTGTTGTGCGTCAGTAGATAAAGCATTAAGCAGTTTGTTCTTCAATTGACCCATCTAATGTGAATTTCCTTTTTATATGCCCAACTTATAACTAATAAAACCTAAAAGTAATGGCTTTGAAAGTATGTAAGTCAGGATATTTTAATAATAAACTCGGATTTGTTTATACAGTTATTAGGCGCTAGAAATGAAAGGTCGTTGCTTTTTGATAATAAAAATTGTTCTATTTTTATTAAAGAATTTTAAGGTGCCTTTATTATTTTATATACGTTTATTCACTTTAAATATAAGCCGACACTCCCAGCTGTACTTCACTGAAATAATAAAATACTCAATATAACAAGGCGAATATGTACGCTAACACACATAGTCTAAATTTATCTGCCTTTAGTTGATATATATGCATAATGGTTGATGAAATTTAAAGATAATCCACACCATAACATGGCGACAACTCACTGTTATAAAAAACAAAATAGAGCTCTACTATTAGACTATGTGTGTTGACGAACCGACCCTTAACGAAGCTTGTTATATGTTGATGTATGTATTCAACAATAAGATAAACTTTATGAATATTTTTAATGATTACCTGCTCACCTCTAATAACCAAAATAATTTAAAACATCTTTTTTTAAATCCAGTGATAAATTTAACCGTCAATATCTTCACTACGACGTTTAGTCTCAAGTATTTACCACGATGAATAAAAATAAGCTTATCAACATCCTTTCGCCATTTTTCCCTTGGCTTAAATCAGCTCCCCCAAAAGAACAAATCCCCATTCGATCAGAGCTCTTAAGTGCTGAACAAATGGAAAAACATGCAAAATCACTAGCAAAAAGTCATATTTTAGATGCTAAAAACACTCAAGATCAGCTACTTGAGCGCCTAGACGAAAACGAAAAAGTACTGATTAAAGCCAATAGTTTATTAACCATTGCCGTTAAAGCAAAGCAGCCTATAGTGCCCTCTGGTGAGTGGTTACTCGATAATTTTTATCTTATTGAAGAGCAAATTCGTACCGCTCGGCTTCATTTACCTAAGCACTATAGTCAGGAACTGCCACGTTTAGAGCAAGGTGCCTCTTTAGGTATGCCGCGAGTTTATGATATTGCGTTAAATGTAATTTCCCATGGCGACGGGCGTGTAGATAGCGAAATTCTAGCGCAATTTTTAGCCGCGTATCAAACAGTAACAACGCTTAACCTTGGTGAACTCTGGGCCATTCCAATTATGCTAAGGTTAGCCTTAATTGAAAACCTACAACGCGTAAGTACACGTATCATAATCGCACGCCAGCACCTAAATCTAGCCCAACAGTGGGCTAATCAAATGTTAGAAATTGCTGAGCAAGACCCTAATAGTTTAATTTTAGTTATTGCCGACATGGCACGCTCAAAGCCTCCTATGGAAAGCGCTTTTGTAGCAGAGCTAACTCGTTTATTACAAGGGCATGGTTCGGCATTAGCACTTCCCCTTACTTGGATTGAACAACAACTAGCTGATTCGAGTTTAACCATAGAGCAACTAGTACAAAAAGAGAATCAGCAACAAGCCGCTGATCAAGTCTCAATTAGCAATAACATTAGTAGCTTACGCTGGTTGACCGCGATGAACTGGGCGGATTTTGTAGAAGATCATAGCGCTGTAGAACACATTTTGCGCCAAGATATAGAGGGTGTGTATGGTTATATGGACTTTATCACGCGAGATAGTTACAGAAAAATCATAGATCAACTCGCTAAGCGAAGCTCATTTTCAGAAGTCGATATAGCTAAAAAAGCAATAAAATTAGCCCTGCAGGCTGATCAAGCCCAAACAATATCAAACACAACGCTTGCGCCTAACCATGTAGGCTACTATTTAATTGATAAAGGTATTACGCAATTAAAGCAGCGCATAACAGTAAAAACGCCTATTTTTAAAACGTTATTTTCGCAAGCCAAGCGTATAACATTAGTACTTTATTTAGGGGCAATTATATCCTTAACAGCCCTAATTAGTGCCTCTTTTATGGCTATGGTCGTTCCTAATAACATACCTCACTGGCAGTTTATTCTTTTAATAATTTTAACTTTATTCGGAGCAAGTCAATTAGCCTCAGCACTTGTAAACTGGATAGTTACCTTGCTAGTCGACCCACAACGATTACCCAGAATGGACTATTCAAAAGGGTTACCAGCGCAAAATAAAACATTCGTAGTAATCCCCACAATGCTTACCAGCTCTATAAGTATTGAGCAGTTATTAGAAGTACTCGAAGTTAGATTTTTAGGTAATCGCGATCAACATATACACTTTGCTCTACTGACCGACTTTACTGATGCAGAGCAACAAACACTCCCCACAGACGAAGCGTTGTTATCGCAAGTACGCCTTGGTATAGAAAACCTTAATGCCAAATATGCAGAGCCTTCTCTTTTACAGCAAGAAAGTCGCTTTTTTTTACTGCATCGCCCACGAACCTGGAATCCAAAAGAGCAAATTTGGATGGGGTTTGAACGTAAACGCGGAAAATTATCAGATCTAAACGCACTACTTCGAAACCCAATAGAACATGCATTTGAACTTATCGTCGGTGATATTAACGCTATACAAAAAGTTAAATATGTCATTACTTTAGATACCGATACACAACTTCCACGAGATTGTGCCCGTCAGTTAGTTGCGACCATGGCGCACCCTTTAAATCAACCAAGATTTGATGAAAAAAGACAATGTATTGTAGGCGGCTACGGCATTTTACAACCACGTATGGCAGCAAGTCTATCGGGACATAACCCTTCTCGTTACTCGCAATTATTTGGTGAAGAACCGGGTATCGACCCATATACGCGTTCAATATCCGATGTATACCAAGACCTCTTTTCACAAGGCTCATTTATCGGTAAAGGTATATACGATATAGATGCATTTGAACAAACACTTGGTAACCGTTTACCACAAAACCAAATACTCAGCCATGATTTACTCGAAGGTTGCTATGCTCGATCAGGGTTGATTAGTGATGTGCACTTGTACGAAGAATACCCTACACGTTACAACACTGATATGTGTCGGCGTGAGCGCTGGATCAGAGGAGATTGGCAAATTGTGCGCTGGTTACTTCCTCGTGTTTTAAACACTCGAAGCGATAAATGTCAAAATCCTTTGTCACCTTTATCACGTTGGAAAATTCTTGATAATTTACGTCGAAGTGTCGAACCACTCGCAATCTTTTTATTACTTACGGTAGGTTGGTTTACAGCAGCTAATCCATTGAAATGGACCCTTGCCATAAGTGCTATTTATTTATTACCCCCATTGCTGAGCGCGCTAATTTCGTCGATGCGCAAACCCGCAGAAATGCTGATATCCCACCATTTGCATGATGTTTTACAGTGCTTTGTTCGTCAACTTATTCAAATCGGTTTTCGTTTAGCATGTTTACCTTTTGAGGCTGTGTTTAACTTAACCGCAATATTACGTAGTGCGGGTCGAATGCTGTTTACTCAACGTCGTTTATTAGAGTGGCATGTCACAGATCATAAATCTAATCATGTAGTAAATGCCTTAATAAATAGTTATTACACTATGTGGACTGCGCCATTTATTGCGATTACTTTAATCGCTTCGCTACTTTACTTTGCCCCTTTACACTTAACTTTTACAAATATATTAGCTGTATTTCCTCTACTTTTATTATGGCTTTTATCACCGGCTATAACATGGTGGTTTAGTGAGCCTAAACTCGATAATTTAGCGCCACTGAGCGACAAGCAACAATTATTTTTACAAACTATTGCCCGTAAAACATGGGCTTTTTTCGACCACTTTAACACTGCAGACGATCATTGGTTAATTCCCGATAACTATCAAGAGGAAGCCGGTCCTGTTATTGCGCACCGTACATCGCCTACTAATATTGGTCTGTCTTTACTGGCTAACGTTAGCGCCTATGATTTTGGTTTTATTGTACAAAGTGATTTAATTCAACGCACGCAAGATTGCTTTAATACCCTCGATAAACTCGAGCGCCACGAAGGGCATTTTTATAACTGGTACGACACACAAACATTGCAACCTTTGCCACCGCGCTATATTTCATCAGTAGATAGCGGTAACTTAGCCGGTCACCTTTTAACTTTACAAATAGCATTAAAAGAACTCCCTTCTAAACCTATTGTTCACCCACAAATGTTTGAAGGCATAAGTATCACTTTGGCTATTGTGGCAAACTTGTTTAAAACATTGCAATTAGACTCAGAGCAAAATAAAAACAATATTATCGATACCGCTATTAATGCCATGAGCTCAATACTTAACGCTGTTCGTATCACTGCGCCTACAAATCTATATGACGTTGAACAGCACTTAATTACACTCAATAATAATGCGCGAATATTGTTAGAGAATATAAAGCAAGACGCTACTAATGATTTAGATACAAAGTCGCAAGAGCATAAAGTATGGACTCAAGACTTACACAGGCAATGCCAGCGTACCCTAAACGAACTCTATTTATTTTCGCCATGGCTCAAACTAACTAATCCGCCAGTTAGCTTAAAACTGCTATTTCTTGATTCTAATATTTTGACAATGCAGCAATTAGTTAAACGTTGCCCCGACACTATTAACGCAATTGATGCGCTTTTATCATCGGTATTACCATCCGACGAAACTCAGTGGCTTTCTTCATTACGTATTCATACTTTAGCCAGTACACAGCTTGCCAAAGATTGCATTTCGCAATGTGACAAATTAGCCAACAGAGCGATTGAATTTGCACAAATGGAATATGCATTTTTATATGATGAGTCTCGCCATTTATTGGCTATTGGTTATAACGTAGATGAGCATCGACGTGACACCAGTTTTTACGATTTACTGGCATCTGAAGCACGTTTAGCCAGTTTTATTGCTATAGCACAAGGTAAATTGCCACAGCAAACCTGGTTCGCTCTAAGTCGCCTACTAACCAGCGCTGGCGCCGAGCCGGTGCTGGTGTCGTGGAGTGGCTCTATGTTTGAGTATCTTATGCCCATGTTAGTTATGCCTAGCTACGACGGTACATTGCTCGAACAAACTTGCCGTGCAGCGGTTACCCGACAAATTGATTATGGAAAAAGACAAAACGTACCGTGGGGCATATCTGAGTCGGCATACAATACGGTAGATGCTTCTCTTAATTTTCAATATCATGCCTTTGGCGTACCGGGTTTAGGGCTAAAACGAGGCTTATCAGAAGACCTCGTCATCGCTCCCTACGCGTCTGCATTGGCATTAATGGTTAACCCACAAGCCGCGTGCGAAAATCTTCAACTGTTAGCTGATAGTGGACTTGAGGGACATTACGGATTGTATGAGGCAATAGATTACACCCCTGCCCGTTTATCCAGAGATCAAAAAAGCGCAGTCATTCGCTCCTTTATGGCTCACCATCAAGGTATGAGCTTACTTGCATTGGCATATCATTTACTTGACCAGCCTATGCAAAAACGCTTTGAATCAGACCCTTTACTGCAATCAGCTTTGCTATTACTACAAGAGCGCGTGCCTAAAACATCTATATTCCAACCTCATATAGACCAATACGCAGAGAGCGGGGCTTTATTTGAACATGCAAAAATAAAGGTTAATCCACCTATTCCAGCCATTACCTCAACCCCCCAAGTACAGCTACTTTCAAATGGTCGTTACCATATAATGCTTACAAATGCAGGAGGTGGCTACAGCCGCTGGACCGACTTAGCCGTTACACGGTGGCGTGAGGATCCTACTTGCGACAATTGGGGAACATTTGTCTACGTTAGAGATACAGCCACAGGCGACTTTTGGTCGGCAGCCCACCAGCCAACGCTAAAACCAGCCCAGTCGTATAGCGCATCATTTTCTGAAGGTCGCGCTGAGTTTCGCCGAAGCGATCAGCATATAGAAACTTACACTGAAATCGTTGTCTCTCCGGAGGACGATATTGAACTTCGTCGTATACGCTTAAGTAATCACTCACCCGATACCCGTACAATTGATATAACCACTTATGCAGAAGTTGTAATGGCAAATCCTGCAGCCGACCTTATGCAACCGTCATTTAGTAATTTGTTTGTACAAACTGAAATACTTCCATGTGGCAATGCTATTTTATGTACTCGTCGTGCACGCTCTGCTAATGAAAAAACACCTTGGATGTTTCATTTACTTTCAACACGCGACAATAGCAGCACAACAAAAGTCGGAACCCTGTCTTGTACAACTGATCGCATGCAATTTATTGGTAGAGGTCGCTCTTTGGTTTCACCACAAGCAATGCTAGAAATGGGCGAACTTGACGCTAAACAAGGGTCAGTGCTTGATCCTATTGTTGCTATTCGCGCCCCTGTGACTTTACTTGCTGGCAGTGTAGTAACACTCGATGTAATAACGGGTATGGCACAAAGTAGACAGGCTTGCCTTGCGTTAATTGCTAAATATCAAGATCATCACATTACCGATCGAGCACTTGATTTAGCATGGACTCATAGCGATGTGACCTTACGCCAAATTAACGCCAATGAAGCAGATGCTCAACTCTACCGGCAGCTGGCTGGGTATATTTTGTATGCCAATGCAACTCTTCGGGCTAACGCATCTGTATTAATACAAAATCGTCGAGGACAATCTGGACTATGGGGCTACTCAATTTCTGGCGACTTACCTATCATATTATTAAAAGTAGCCAGCGGTAATAATATTGAAATTGCCCGCCAACTTATTCAATGCCATGCTTATTGGCGCTTAAAAGGGCTTGTCGCTGATTTAGTCATTTGGAATGAAGAGCAAGTTGGTTACCGACAAGGTTTGCAAGACCAAATTATGGGGCTAATCGCAACGGGCACTGAGCCTCATTATATTGATCGCCCTGGCGGGATATTCGTTCGCTCAGCAGAACAAATTTCGAATGAAGACCGCATACTGTTACAAGCCGTTTCGCGGATTATTATTGATCAAAGTGGCACATTGGCAGAGCAAGTAAACCGTCGAACGCTTGCAGAGAAAAACGTAAAGGGATTAATCCCAACTCAAGCATTACATCCCAAAATCAATCAAGCGCTTGGCAATACTCAAGAAAACTTACTTTTAAATAATGGACTGGGTGGGTTTAGTGAAGATGGTCGCGAATATATTATTACCACCACCGAAGCGAATCCAACTCCTCTGCCTTGGGTTAATGTGCTAGCAAACGCACATTTTGGCAGCGTTATTGACGAAAATGGTTTTGCTTATACGTGGAGCGAAAACGCCCATGAGTTTCGTTTAACGCCGTGGAGTGCAGACACTACAGGCTCATCTGGTGGCGAAGCCTTTTATTTACGTGATGAAGATACAGGTAAATTTTGGTCACCTTGTGCGATGCCAAAACGTGGGGCTAATCCCTATATAACCCGCCATGGCTTTGGTTATAGTACCTTTGAGCACAGTGAAACCGGCATCGAATCCTCTCTTTGTGTGTATGTAGATACACTCGACGCCGTAAAATACTCGGTATTAAAAATTAAAAACAACTCATTAACTACCAGGCGCCTAAGTGCAACAGGTTATGTTGAATGGGTACTTGGCGATCTTCGTTCTAAAACAGCGCTACACCTTGTAACAGAAATTGATGCTAAGAGCGGTGCATTGGTTGCCTCTAATGCCTATAACTCAGAGTTTGGTGGCAGAGTTGCTTTTTTTGACGTTGATGATATGTCACGAACACTAACAGGAGACCGTAGCGAGTTTATTGGTCGCAATAAAACATTACACGACCCCCAGGCAATGACTCGTACTCATTTATCTGGCAACTTAGGAGCGGCACTCGATCCGTGCGGTGCAATTCAAGTCCCTTTTGAACTGCAAAGTGAACAAGAGCGCACAATTATTTTTAGGCTCGGTGCTGCGCAAAATAAAGAGCAAGCAAGTACCCTTGCTTTAAAACTCAGAAAACCCGGTACAGCACGCATTGCACTCGAAAAAGTCACTGATTTTTGGCAGCAAACACTGGGCAGTGTGCAGGTTAATACCCCCGACCCTGCATTGAATGTATTAGCAAATGGCTGGCTTGTGTACCAAACTTTAGCATGTCGCTTTTGGGCTCGCAGTGGGTTTTATCAAAGTGGTGGCGCGTTTGGCTTTCGCGATCAGTTACAAGATGCCATGGCATTAATACATGCTTCGCCTGCATTACTAAGGGATCACATACTGTACTGCGCCACACGTCAGTATAGCGAAGGTGATGTGCAACATTGGTGGCACCCACCATCAGGGCGCGGTGTAAGAACACGCTGTTCAGACGATTATTTATGGCTACCATTAGCTACGTGTCGTTACATTAAAGGCACTGATGACATAACTATTTTAGATGAGCTAATGCCCTTTATTGAAGGTCGCCCCCTTAAAGACGACGAAGAATCCTATTACGACTTACCCTCTGTGAGTGCAGCAAGGTCGAGCCTTTACCAGCATTGCGTGTTGGCAATTGAGCATGGTTTACACTTTGGAGAAAAAGGTTTACCGTTAATGGGCTCAGGAGATTGGAATGACGGTATGAGCCTTGTTGGAATACACGGCAAAGGCGAAAGCGTTTGGCTGGGGTTCTTTTTATATAAAATACTACAAGAATTTTCACCTATTGCTGCATTACATGGCGATATAGAGTTTGCTACTCGTTGTGACGATGAAGCACAAAAACTACAAGGTAACCTAGCTAAACACGCATGGGACGGAGCTTGGTATCGTCGCGCATGGTTTGACGACGGAACCGCGCTGGGCTCATCACAAAGCCCAGAGTGCACTATTGACTCAATAGCGCAAAGTTGGTCAGTGCTCTCTGGTGCAGCTAATAATGAGCGCTCTACGCAAGCAATGTCGTCTTTGTATCAGCATTTGGTCAATAGCGATGATAAATTAATCCAATTACTCAATCCGCCTTTTGATAAATCAAAAATGAACCCTGGTTATATAAAAGGTTACGTCCCGGGCGTGCGCGAAAATGGCGGGCAGTATACGCATGCCGCTATTTGGGCAAGCATGGCATTTGCTCAACAAGGCGACAAAAAAAGAGCCTGGGAATTGATGAATATAATCAATCCATTAAATCATGCTAAAAACGCCGAACAAGTTGAAACCTATAAAGGCGAACCTTATGTCGTAGCCGCCGATGTTTATGCCGTTGCTCCGCATATTGGACGAGGCGGTTGGACGTGGTATACCGGATCTGCGGGTTGGTTATACCGACTAATAATAGAATCTTTATTAGGTGTAACACGAACAGGAAATAAGCTAACCATTTCACCGTGTATTCCAGAGGATTGGAGCACCTACTCAATCGACTATCGCTTCGAGAGCACCTATTACCATATTACAATTGAGCAAATTATAGGGGATAAAAAACATAATAAAAGTGAGCTAATACTTGACGGTATAGCGCTTGAATCAACTTATATTCCACTTGAAAACGATAAGCAAAAGCATGAAGTTCACCTAAGCGTTTACTCAGTGACTTCTAATAAATTGAAACCAAGTAAAATATAAACAAACGAATTAAGGATACAAAATGAGTAGTAATACAGATAATAACACTCGCCCAGATTACGACAGTGTTATCCAGGATATCGCTGATTATGTATTAACGTTTGAAGTATCAAGCGCAGAAGCACTAAACACTGCACGTAATTGTCTAATGGATACCTTAGGCTGTGGACTGCTCGCTTTAAAGTTTTCACAATGTACCAAACTTCTTGGTCCAATTGTCAAAGGGACCGTTGTTCCTAATGGCGCACGAGTACCAGGGACCTCGCTCATACTGGACCCTGTTAAAGCAGCGTGGGACATTGGTTGTACCATCCGCTGGCTCGATTACAACGATACGTGGTTAGCTGCTGAATGGGGGCACCCTTCTGATAACTTAGGTGCTATTTTAGCTGTAGCCGATCACTTGTCTCAAGTCAGAATCGCAAATTCACAGCCTCCCCTGACTATGCGAGACGTACTTGAAGCCATGATTATGGCGCATGAAATTCAAGGCGTTATCGCATTAGAAAATTCTTTTAATCGTGTTGGCTTATGCCATGTATTATTGGTGCGTATAGCCTCAACGGCTGTTGTCACAAAAATGATGGGGGGCAGTAGAGAGCAAATAATGGCAGCCATATCTCAAGCATGGGTTGATGGTTCTGCACTGCGTACTTATCGTCATGCGCCAAACACTGGGTCTCGTAAATCTTGGGCTGCGGGCGATGCAACTTCCAGAGCAGTTTATTTAGCTGATATGGCAATGCGCGGTGAAATGGGTATACCCAGTGCATTAACAGCTGCGCAATGGGGGTTTTATGATGTCTCTTTCTCCAAAACTAATAAAGACCAAGCACTAAAGCCTGAAGCGGAGCGCACGTTTTCGTTCTCCCAAGGTTACGGTTCATATGTAATGGAAAACATTTTGTTTAAAATTTCTTTTCCAGCAGAGTTTCATGCGCAAACAGCAGCAGAAGCCTCCGTTATTTTGCACCCTCAAGTAAAGTCGCGTTTAGACGATATTGAGAAAATAATGATCCGCACCCACGAGTCAGCCATACGCATTATTTCTAAAACAGGACCGCTTGCCAACGCAGCTGACCGCGACCATTGCTTACAATATATGATTGCTGTTCCCTTGGCATTTGGGAACTTAACTAGCGATCATTATGAGGACGACTTTCACAACACGCACCCTATCATCGATAAACTACGCGACAAAATGGAGGTGTTAGAAGATAAACGCTTTACAGCTGAATACTTAGAGGCGGACAAACGCTCTATTGCCAATGCAATTCAAATTTTCTTTAACGATGGTAGTAAAACAGAAGAAGTGGTTGTTCAGTACCCTTTGGGTCATCGCCGTCGTCGTGAGGAAGGCATTCCATTATTAGAGCTTAAATTCAAATCTAATTTAGCAACACGCCTTGCAACCCAACAATGCCAAACCATATTTACCCTTTGTAAAGATCAAGCCAAGCTTGAAAATACGCCAGTAAACAGCTTTATGGACTTATTTGTTATTCAATAAGTTAAATTGCAGTATGTACGGTGATACTGTAATACCAATTCACTTAATTAAGTGAGCTATTTTTAGGTAATAAAATAGCTCACTAACAAAGCGAGCTTATAATATACAATTGTTTTATATAAATATTTTTTAAAACGAAGCTTTAACAAAACACAGCAAACGGGACTTATTATGACTAATGAAATTAAACACTCAATTGCAAACTTTGCAGCCTTAGAAACTTCAATAGCAAATGGGGAAGAACAATCGGTAAAAGAATTATTAGCAGATCAGTCAATGCAAGAGCTAGAAAAAAGCTACCTGTTAGACTTAGCTAAACTCGGTAATAACAGCGCTATCATAAAGCTATTAAATGATATTCCCGTAAAAAAATAGACGCTCGTGGCTATGTTATTACTCCATAGCTGGCGAGTTAATCCATGTTGTAAGGTAATAATTGATTGTTCTCGTTTTACTTATGATGACTTGTTTTATTTAGGCTATTAATATAATCAATAAGATTATTTAAAGGTATTGGTTTGGAAAAATAATAGCCTTGAACCCTTATACTGCTGAATTGAGATAAATAGGCGATCAGCTCAGCATTTTCAACACCTTCAATGACCACTATTTTTTTAAGCTCTGTACAAATCTTGATGATACCTTCTAATAAAGCGCGTTCTTGGCCCTCATGCTCAGCACCAATCGTGAACTCCCGATCTATTTTTATAATATTAGCAGGCTGCCTCGACAAGTAAGAAAGGCTAGAATATCCAGCGCCAAAGTCATCAATCGCAACGTTAAAGCCCTTAGCCATCAGCTTTCTAAGAACGCCTTCGATAACCCCTTTTTCTGACATGACTGTTTCAGTCACTTCAACGGTGAGCCGATGTGGCTCTATACATTTATCAGAGACTAATTGGCAAATATTTGCAACAAACCCTTGCAGCTGTAATTGCTGGGGTGAAAAATTAACAGCCACAGTAATATTTTTTAACTGCGCAGTATTACTCATATCTTTAAGTACCTGTGCTAGTACTTGTTTGCCAACTTCTAATATTTGCCCCGTTTGCTCTGCTATAGGTATAAAAATAGCCGGGGAAATATACGCACCATTACTTTTCCATCGCACCAAACTCTCAACACTAATCACTTTGTTATCAGATAAACTATGGATTGGTTGGTAATACACTTCTAAGTCACCATCTTTAAGCGCTTTTTGAAGCTCTCCTCTAATGTGGACTATTTCTTTATGCTTATCATCCATTAGCTTATGATAAAAACAAAGCTGATTCCCTCCAAGGGTTTTCGCACTGTCCATAGCAATATCTGCATGCTGTAATAGTACTTTTGAATTTCCTACTCTTTCTTTAGACATCGATATACCAGCGCTGGCTGTAAGATAAATATCAACGTCCTCTAAATAATAAACGTTTGCTAAAGAGCTTATTAATACTGATATTTCTTCTCTTAGTTTATCTTTACTTATATTACTGTAATAAAGAATAAACTCATCATTACCAAAGCGTGCTATTGAGTCGGCTGTCAGCGCGTTATTTTTAAGTCTTCTTGCAACTAACTTAAGAACTTTATCACCTATGGCATGCCCTAAACTATTATTTATAGAACTAAAGCCATCTAGGTTTATAAAAACCATTGCACACGGTGAGTTTAACGCTTTGGCCTGCTTAGACTGTTTAGCGTTTATTTCATCATCTAGCGCATCTCGGCGAATTAGCCCTGTTAACTCATCATATTTAGCCATTTTAAACAGCTTTTTTGATTGTTGTTTTAGTAGGTATGAAGAGTCTGAAGCGAGTATAAAAATATAGATAAAGATGAAAGTAAGCCAAATTATAATTTGTTCGACTTTTGCCCTTTCTTTTAATGCAGAGTAGTTATTAATAAAACTATATACATTGTGCTTTAAAATGCCCATTACATCGACTTTTTCTACAATATAGTCACTGTATAAACTCAATAGTATATTTAAATCGTATACGTTTTGCTTTTTAGCATTAACAGAAAAGTAAACTTGAGGCGTCAATTCAATAAATACATCAAACGTATTTAGATAATCTATGTATCTGTTCTCAATTAATAAATTCATGTCTAGTAAAGCTAAAACTTGATACTTACTGCCAGTAACTGAATTTATAGGTATCGAAAACATAATAGTCGGCGTACTCGTTTTCAACGTTAATGAATTAGCTGCAAATCTAACTTCATCCGTAGTTGTATTTAACCAGTTCACTACAGAATCACTTGATAGAAATCCACTGGAAATAAATTGCTTAGAAAATATGTCACCTTCAACTAACGTAAGATTTTCATCAAGAATAAGCATCCCTTTGATGATTTTATAATCCCTCGCATAATTTTTCATATCAACAGCGGCAAGCTTTAAAAAATTATCATGACTCACTTTTTCTAATCTCGACTTAATCCGAGATAATGACTTTTTATGCTCATCAAGGTTTTTATTAAGCATTGTCCCCACTAAGCTTATTTTTTCTCGTGCTTTTTCTTCTTCACTACTCACTGTTTTTACTGCACTAGCGTACCATAAAGACACACCCGTAAAGATAACTAAAAACATGACTGCTTTGGTAAACTTAGCCCCTTTAGTTATCGTTGCAGAACATAAAATTTTAATAATGAGCGCTGAGAAAAAAGAAAAAACCATAACGGCATTTAAAGCAGTAATAAATGGATTATCACTAATTAAAAAAAACTTTTCGTCAACGACTCCCCATAAGCTCAATTGAAAATTTAAGAAAAAAGCACACCCTAGAATGCCTAATACAGGAGTCACATATTTAACTTTATTTGTAAATTTAAAATTAAATAATAAAGTTAAGATTGAGCCTAAAACTAGCGATATTAAAGCGGTACTAATAGAAATTATAGGCATCAGAGGTGCTTCAAGTAAAATACTCTCCAACCCACCAAAAATTACTACAACAACAAAAAACTGAATAAAGCCTAAATATAAAATACTTGCTGCTGATTGAGTTAGAGATAACCGCATGAGTCTGTTGTAACCTTCTAATTTGAGTCGCCAAGATCTTAAACTGTAAAGCAACTGCCGTATTAGTACAGTCAAATTTAATTGTTTTGTATTATATTAAATAAAAAGATACAGCCTTTATGGCTATATATTAAATTGAGGGAATAATCTAACGAAAAATAAGTAGATTCATAGTCATGCAATATCATCTGCTTCTCATTTTAATATCAACCTGCATAAATATTTGAACAATTAAAACAAATTAAATCACTCTATAACGTTGCTAAATAGACCCCGTATATAAGCAGATTGGTATAACTTAGTAACTAAGATTGACTGTCCGGATATGTTGAGCACACCAAACCATTTTACTTAACTCGATTAAAAGAAAAGATCCTGGATATAAATTGATATCACATACATTTGATTGAACTGACACCTTAGTAATACACTAATATTGCCAGTTCAATCAGTCTATTACATATCTGAAAATCGGTTAGCCGATTGCACAATTCTTTTTATCTCATTTTCTTCAATATCTTTTATTGTATCAAGCAACGTTTTTGCGCTTTCGATATCTACACGAGAATATATATGAATGTATAACTCAATAACTTGTTCATGATGGTTTACTATTTTCTCCATAATGTCCGAGATATCTAGCTCTTCAAAGAGTGAGTTGCAATCAACGCGCTCAATAATTGAGTGCTTTTCGATGTAATCAAAACACCAGGTGTTTAGCGCTTTTTCGTCTGCCGTATTTTCAAATCCTTGTACAATATTCTCTAAACTCTCCTCATGCTCAGATAGGTAGCGAAGCATCATTCGTGCTCCCTCATCCTTATTTTGTTCAGAGCTCTGGTTTAGGCTATCTTTTAAGTTTTTGTGAAATAAAACGGTCCAATTGAGTACATCTCTAATTGTTTCAATTTGCATTTATTGCTCCTAAGTTTGATGATATCTATACAATATTTTAATATGAAGCATGCTAATTTTTAGGATTAGGCTCACTCGCCTGAGTGTGTTGTAAATACTGAAATAGCTCACTGTCGGTCGATAATACCAATGTTGTGTTTTGGCTAAGGGCAAGTTCAAGCGCCTGCAACGAACGGGTAAATGCATAAAATGCGACTGCTTGATCATTTTTGTTATAGGCTGAGGCGTAAATAGCGGCTGCTTTAGCATCAGCTTTACCTCTAATTTCTGTTACTGCTCGGTAGGCTTCAGATTGAATTTTATCTAAGTCTCGCTCTCTGTTACCTTGTATACGGGCAGCTTCGCCTTTTCCTTCTGACAAAAAGCGTTCTGCTATTTGACGACGTTCGCTGATCATACGTTCATAGATTTTAGGGCGTACACTTTCATTATAATTAATACGTTTAAAGCGAATATCCATAAGCTCAATACCAAATACTTTTACTTTTTTGGCTGCGGCATTAAATATATCTTGCTCGACAACTAAACGTCCCATGTTTATAGGCACTAAACTACCAATATTCTGCTCTTTTTCAGCCTCGGTGAGTGACGAGTCACGCAAGGGTTGGCGATCTTTCGTTGTACGAATAATTTCGATTAATTCGTGTGTGGCTACTGCATTACGCGTTTCACTGCCAAAAATATCATCGAGCCTAGACTGTGCGCTTCGCTCATCACCTAAGCGTAAAAAATACTGCAACGGATCGGTAACCTGCCACCGCGCATAAAGACTTACAGAAATATAAAGCTTATCTTTGGTCGGCATATCAGAAGGTGTTCCTTCCCATTCCAGCACGCGCTTATCAATAAAATTAACTTGCTGAACAAATGGCATTTTGAGTTGAATACCCGCCTCTCTAATTGGCTCACCAACCGGTTTACCAAACTGAGTAATAACAACCTGCTCTACTTCGTTAACCGTATATAAAGCGCTATATAAAGTAACCCCTACAAGTGCAGCTAAAATACTGCTGCCAACGATTAAATAAGATTTCATGGCTGCTGTCCTTTTAGTGACGTTAAATTGAGTAAAGGTAATACACCGCGTGCTTCGCTATCGATAATAATTTTATTTTTTATCGTTGGCATAACATCAGTCATTGTTTCTATATATATTCGTCTGCGTGTTACCTCAGGTGCCAGTTGGTACTGTGCAAACAGCGCATTAAAACGCAAAGCGTCGCCTTCAGCTTCATTAACTCGCTTAAGGCGGTAACCGTCAGCTTCTCTTATTCGTTGATCGCGCTCACCCTCAGCAAGCGGAATAACTCGGTTATATTCGCGACGCGCTTCGTTAATCAACTTTTCTTTCTCTTGTTGAGCCTGATTAACTTCATTGAACGACCCTTGTACTGGTACGGGTGGGTTAATATTTTTTAGTTGAACCTGATCAATACTAATCCCCATTACATATTTGGTTGCCAATGCCTGCATTTTTTGTAATGCCTCAATTTCAATCCCTTGCCTGCCAATGGTAATTACTTCATCTACAGTTCTATCGCCTACAACTTCACGCATAACTGATTCAGACACATATCGTAAAGTGCCTGCCGGGTCGCGCACCTCAAATAAGTACTTTTGGGGATCGGCTATCCGATATTGAATTACCCATTCAATCAGCGCAGTGTTTAAATCGCCAGTTACCATTTGGGTTTCTTCGCGTTGATTTGTTGCAGGTGAAATTTTTGGCGCAAATGAGCGAATATTATTTTCAGGATTAATATTTTGATCTGGGTCGGAGGCTCCAGGAGTAGAAAAACCAAACTCCTGCTTTAATTGCCGCTTAGTAGGCACTATTGTGACGTGATCAACACCTAATGGGATTTTTACATGTAAGCCCGCAGGCAGAATTTCTTGAAACTTACCAAACCTTAATACCAAAGCAACTGAATCACTGGGAACGGTATAGACTGCGCTATAGCCTGTAGCAATCAATCCCAAAAACAGTACTATGGTTAAACTTGTGCTAAATTTTCCACTCAGCAACTTCTTATACTTTTTAAACGCACCGCTCATCACTTTATCGATATCTGGCGGACCGCTTTTACTTTTAGAATTTGGACTATTTTCGTTTTGTGTAGAAATAATATTCTCCTTTTTAAGAAACCAAAAATATGGAGCCTTATTACTACTTTAGATTGTCATAAGCCCTAGGGCCTGTTGATCTTTCAAGGTTAAATTTGCAGCAGTCTGTTTGGTATTTAGGCAAGGCAGAGCCTATGTAGTGTGGTTATTCCCCATAAATGGGCGATAACGTAGCATTAATGCCAAACAGGCGCTGGCCAAAGGGTTCTTTCTAGGGGCTATTTACTCTTTGTTGCTCGGTTTTTACTTAGCCCACTAGGTTACAAACCTCGCGCCGCGATTAAATAGCCCCTAGTTTGAACAAATTTTAACCCGCAAAGATCAACAGACCCTAGCCTAAAGCGCCAACGTGCTTCGCAATCTAGGTGATAACTTCCTCTGTATAATTTAAGGGTAATAATTTAGGGGTAATGATTTAAGGAATCGTTTTAAGATTTAAATTCATATACTTAAGCATTAATTTAAAGCCAAAAAACCTTAGTAAGACATTAGCGTATTTATTTTAATTGGTCTGTTCGCTACAACACATAGCGTGTTTTAAACAATAGGTTTAATTGATAAATAAAGGGTTAAGTACAACTAATGAGTACACATTATTGAATACCCATTAGCCCCTTAACGCCCTATTATGGCGTTGAATTAATTGATTTATTGCTCTTTTTTGAGGCAACCACTCGAATATATAAAACCCCAAGTATTGCAGAAAGAACCGAAGCCACTAAAACCGATGTTTTTGCGTTATGAAGATGCTCGGCTTGCCCATCAAACCCCAACGTAGCAATAAAAGTAGACATGGTGAATCCAATCCCGGCGATAAGTGAAGCACCAATAACATGCTGAAGATTAATGCCCTCAGGCAAGCAACCTATTTTGTAGCGTAAAGCAAGCCAACACGCACCCGAAATACCAATAAACTTACCAACAACAAGACCACTAATAATACCTAAGCCAACGGGATCACTGAGACTCTCAACAAATGAACTAAAGTTAAAAACCACACCCGCATTAACTAAAGCAAATAGCGGTAAAATAAACAGTGCGACAGGCAGGTGCAGCACATCTTCCCACCGACGCAAAGGTGTACCCGCATTTTCGGCTAAATCACGAATTTCGAGTACCTGTTTATGATCCTGCCTGCTAGCCAGAACATCTACTTTCTCTATTTCTTTTTGCATAGAGGTAATGGTTGTTTTTGCCTTTTCAAGCGACCTTCCTGAGCCCAACATTGAGCGTGCAGGAGCCGTTAAAGCAATAGCAACACCTGCTACAGTAGGATGAACACCTGACTGCAACATCATCCACCAGGTGGCAAGACCAATGATAATGTAAAAAAGCGGCTGCCTTATTCCGGCATAATTGGCGGCTACTAAAAAAGCAAATAGAACAACGGCGCATGACAAATACATCACCGATATTTCTTGGGTATAAAACACGGCAATAACGAGTATTGCCCCCACATCGTCAACAATCGCAAGACCTACAATAAAAGCCAACAAGCTTGTTGGTATATGTTTTCTTACAATTGTAAGCACACCTAATGCAAACGCAGTATCGGTTGCCATGGGTATACCCCAACCAATCAGTGAATCTTGCCCCCAGTTAAACAGCGAATAAATACCAGCCGGCACGACCATTCCGCCTATAGCGCAAAAAATGAGCATGTGTCTATTTTTGGGCTCAGCTAAATCTCCAGCAAGTACCTCTCGTTTTATTTCAAGCCCAAGCAATAAGAAAAATATCACCATCAAACCATCATTAATAATGTGTTTAAGCGAGGTTTTTAGCTCAAAGTCACCTAGAGAGATTCCAATAGGCGTATGCACTAAGTTCAGATAGGTAGCTGAATAAGCTGAATTTGCCCACCATAGTGCAATGATTGTAGATACCAGAAGAAACAAGCTAGAGGTGGTTTGAGCACGCATAAAATTAGAAAATGGGTCGTGCATATAGTCTAAACCACGATTTAGTATGTTTTTAGAATCGTTAGGCATATCAGGTAGCCTTATAAATTGTGGGTGTTCGTTTTATCAAAACTTTTAAGATTTAAGTTCTCCAGTTTTACTATCAGTCAACAAACACTTCGCCTTAAAATTACTAGTATTAAGACGAAGTGCACACCCCTAATTAATCTAATGTAAAATTAGATTAGAGATAAATTTAATCATTGTGTTATTACGTTATAAGGGTAAATATTTTCGCGGTTTTGGAATGCCAAAATAGCCGTATTTTTAATTATTCCTTGCTCAATATTTATTGCACGGCGAATGGTTTCATCTTTTTGCCACTGTAAAGCGCCTTTAAGTATCGTTTGTAAATATACAATGAGCGCCGCAGAAATTGAACGCGTCGCGCTTTCCCATAAATAACTCGGTGTATGATCAACGCCATAATAATCCGTGTTGTTATATCGAAATAAAGGGTTTTTAAACGTTGTCGGCTTTGCAAAAAAGAATCCCATCCCCTCATCACAGCTAACATCAATAATTAAGCTGTTAGGTTTTAAGCAGTCGGCTTCTGATTCAATTACAAAGTTAACCGGATGAGCTGTTTCTTGATAAGTCCCGTTCACGATAATATCGGCTTCGCTAATAAGATCACCAAGAGGTCGATTAGTCCCATCATGCTCAACAACCATCATGCGAGCCTCTCCTTCAAGACCTTCTCGTACCTTAACATAATGACAATCTAATATTTCTTCACGCACTTCGTGATCAGGACGCTGAATACAAATTGTAATATCTCTAAAACCATGCGCTTTAAGAGCGTAAATTGCGCCTCTACTCACTGCACCAAAACTAAATATAATCGTTTTACGTTGATCGCCATAATGACCATCAATACCCTTAAGTTGCAAAGCATGTATTACAGCGCAATACCCTGCCATTTCATTGTTTTTATAAAAAGTATGGCGCCCTACATTTCCCTGTGGTGACCACACATACATATCTTCAAAAGCAATTAAGGTAAGTTTACGTTCTATCGCCGCTTGTGTTATTTCATGCTGTTGAACGCAGTGGGCATAACCCCAAATAGTGCCTCCTTCGCGCATTTCTTCTAAGTCAGCAAGTACAGGCTTTGCAATAATGGCCGTGCCAATATGGGTAAGTATTTCGCTGCGAGATGCAATGCCACCCGTTAACGTTGCAATATATTCATCGCTAACATTAAAAGCGGTGCCATAGCCTTGTTCAAACACCATTTGTTTTCTAAGATTTTCGGGAATTCGTAATAAATGCTCTGGGTGAATAGGATACCGTCTTTCATCTGTCTTGCGGGATGTTCCGATAACGCCGATAGTTAATTCACTCATGCTAAGTCCTGTTTATAAAGTAAGTACGCTTGAGTTCATCAACGAATCATCATACTTCGCCAATAAACTTAGGCGGTGTTTTTTCTGTACGTTTTTGGCTCGGATGAACCAACTCTATTTTACAAAGGTGTAATTTTGACAATAAATAATGAAGAGCAGTGAGTTAACTTGCATTGAGTTGCAAGCTGAAGACTATTACCTTTTGAGTAAAAGTGCTGGCTGAGTATATCAGAAATAAGTATTACTAACTTGGGTATCTCATACTTAAATAAAGGGAGTACTCGCTAAATACTGAGGTTTTAACTTAATGATTTACTCTGTAGAACAGATTTAATGAGCTTTGTATTGGGCTAGCTGAACGTTTGGCTTTTATATCAACTCCGGCTATGTGCCAGTGTAGGTCGGATAAGCGAAGCGCCATCCGACACAGTAAAATACCTTGCCAATTATTATCAACATTTTATGTTGTCGAGTGGCTGGAGAGTGCCATAAGCGGACGGTGGTAACGCCCTGTTAACAGGCAATAAAATAGTTGGTTAAAATAAGCGACGAAGGAGCAAAAACCAACTGTTTTTTGTCCTTGTTTAACAGCTTGTTAGGCATATTTACAACCCATCTAGCTCTATCGTATAACCCAATAAATTTACCAAAAAACTAAGTATTATTGGAAAAAGCATAATGATGATAAACGACAAACCAATTTGATACTTTTTATTGCTCATATTTGATGTGGCAAGGCTAAATAATACAGTTAAAACAAGCCACTGAAAGATATTTAATATATTTGCTATAAAAGGAGAAAATACTAGATTGCTTTTATAAGCCTCTCGTATCACTAAACTATCATATGGCAAACTTAATTGAGGCCAAAAAAACATATAATTACTAACGAGCCGAGGAATAAAACTATTAGTGTAAACAGCTAAAACAGGCAGGAAAAATAAGCTTAAAAAGCAAACTATAAAAATAACTCCAGCAGTAATATATTTGCGATCCATCGATATGCCTAACAACTTTATCAGAGGACACTTTCCCTTTTTTAGCGCGAAAACGTCCTTATTTTATGAACTTATACTAATAGCAAATAGTGTAAGCTATTGCCAGCTATAAATATTATAGTTTCTGTAGCTTATATAAACATCTAAAAAAGAGGAAAGTGTCCTCTTATTCTTACTAAGTTAATGACGACTCACCTGAATGACCGCTATTCGCTCACTGCAGACTATCAGCTGTATTTGCTTTTTAGTTGCTTATTACACAAACTGCGCAACTACGTCTTGTTAAAAAAGCTACGTCACGTCTAATATTATTCATTTTTAAACATGGCCGAAGGTTGATGACCCAGTTAACAACTAAGGGAAAACGGCGATCGAGGCAGCTTAAATCGAAATAATAAAAGTTTAAAAAATGATGTTAAACGCTATTGCAAATCGTGATATTGAACAAGCGACTTACACTTTACTTAAATGCATTAATAATTTAACTATTGAGAAATGAGATAGTTGCTGCGAGTTTATAAAGTGTTTGGGTTTAGTAAAAAGAAAGCTTAACGAGTGAAGCAGTCTAACAACGCCAAAACTATTGCTTTAGTTCTATTATTCTAGTTCTATTGCTTTAGTTTTGGCGCTTATTAAAGGAATAATATTTACCCTTTCATTTGTTCAAGCTCTTTGCCTTTGGTTTCGTGTAAAAACTTAAATACAAATATGACTGAAACAAACGCGCAAAATGCGTAAAAACCATACGCACCTGCTAAACCTATACCGGTGAGCATAACAGGGAACGACCAGGTAATTAAAAAGTTAGCTATCCACTGGGCAAAGCCGGTCACTGCAAGGCCTGAACCGCGAATTTGGTTAGGGAACATTTCGCCTAACATAACCCACATTACAGGGCCCCACGATAAGTTAAAAAAGAACACATACGCATTAGCGGCTATTAAAGCAACTATGCCCTGCTCTCCTAATTCTAAGTTGCCTGTTGAGCCAATATCTGCATTTAAAAAGGCATAAACAATAACCGAAAGTGTCACCGTCATACCAATTGAGCCGGTTAACAAAAAAGGTTTTCTGCCAATTTTGTCTATAAAATACATGGTAATAAACACCGCTAAAATACTTACAAAGCCGCTTATTATATTAATAAGTAACGCGTCAGATTCAGTAAAACCAGCTGCTTGCCAAAGTACCGCGCCGTAGTAAAAAACAACGTTAATGCCTACTAATTGTTGAAATGTAGCTAGGCCAATTCCTATCCAAACAATGGGGCGTAAACGTTTTTTAGGTTTATCAATAAGATCAGATAATTTAGGTTGGTGTTTATCGCCAGCAAGAGACTCTGCTATTTCATTTAATTTAAGAGCGGCAGTTTCATCGCCATATAATGACGATAAAACACGCGCGGCGGCCTCTTTTTTACCAGCCATAATTAAGTATCGAGGGCTTTCGGGAATAAAAAACAAAGCGATTAAAAACAAGCATGCAGGTAATAACTCAACCCAAAACATCCAACGCCATGTTTCAAAGTCGAGCCAAAATATAGCCGTAGAGCCGCCAGCAGTGTTGGCTAAAAAATAGTTACTTACAAATGCGCTAAACAAACCAAAAATAATAGCCACTTGTTGCAGTGTAGAGAGCGTGCCTCTGTATCGTGCGGGGGCAATTTCGCTAATATATGCGGGGGTCATAACCGATGCAGCCCCTACCGCTAAGCCACCTAAAATGCGATAAATAACAAATTCAAACGATGTGACTGACACACCCGAGCCCCAAGCACTTATAATAAATAAGGCTGCAGCAAAAAGTAAAATTGGACGTCGTCCAAATTTATCAGCCAATCGACCTGCGCAAAACGCACCAATGGCACAACCAATTAGCATGCTCGATACGTTAAACCCCGTACCCGCACTACTGGAGCCAAACGCCGTTTGTAACCCATCAACAGTGCCGTTAATTACGCCGCTGTCAAACCCAAATAAAAAACCGCCAATGGTCGCAACAAAGCAAACCAGTACTATTAAAAGTACATTTTCTTTCTCGTTCATAAGTATCCATATTGTGTGTTGTTGTTATTTTATATAGATTTTGAAGCTCAAAAGGGTGTGCTTATTTAGTTGTTTTTATTGGTTGAGCTTGATTCTCTTTCTATTAATTCAAAATCTAAAATATGTCTTAAGTCTAAGCTTTTTACATTGCTTAAATCGTTATACTGACCCGATGCAAGTAAAGTAATGGCAAGCTCAGCCATTTCATTAATGGGCTGTTTTACCGTAGAAATATTTGGCCACACTATGGTTGCAAGTTGCGTGTCATCAAAGCCAACAACCGACAGTTCGCTTGGAATATTAATACCTTGTTTTTGAGCTATTGAGATTACAGCGGCTGCCATGTCATCGTTAGCTGCAAAAATAGCTGTAGGCTTATCATCAAGTGAAAGTAATTTTATTGCCGCTTCCATGCCCGATTGATAAGTAAAACTGCCCTGCTCTATATACTCAGGTGGCGTTATTATTTTATTAGAGCGCAGTGCATCTAAATAACCTTGGTAACGCAAACGGCTAACACCTTGTTTAGTGTCGCCAATAATATGTGCAATTTTGCTATGCCCTTGATTTATTAAATGCTCTGTAACATCAAACGCTGCTTGGTAATCGTCCATGCATATATAAGGGGATCGATTTAATTTTGTATCTGGCGTTATTCTTACAAATGGTACTTGTGCTTTAGTAAGCACATCTAAAACCTGTTCGTTGTCGCACATAGGAGGCAGTAAAATCATGCCATCAACCTGTGTAACATCAATAAGTTGCTTTACCGATTCAATTGTTTTGTCAATATCGGTATGCGCTTCGTCAACAACAAGGTGGTAGCCCAATGCGCGGCATTTTTTAAGCGCAGCCAATAAAAACTGGCTTATGTAAGAGTCACTTGGGTTATCGTACAAAAGTCCTAAAAAGAATGACTTAGTGCTAGCAAGGCGCCTAGCCGACACATTTGGTCTGTAATTTAACTGCTCAACAACCGCCATTACTTTTTCGCGGGTTTTGTCGCTTACTTTTTTGTCTTGGTTGAGCACGCGCGAAACTGTCATCATTGATACACCAGCCTGCTCGGCTACATCTTGTATTCTTGCTCTTTTAGGATCGGCCATTACTGTTATTACCTACTCACAATCAGTGGATTGTTATAATTAACTTTCTTAATTTTCATTATACATAATTGTAAAGCTTGATATTGTTTACAGCGCGTTTTAAATGATTACTTATTGACAAAGTCTTATACTACACCGAAAATGTTAGCGCTAACAACAAATTTATAATATTCACATCCAATAATATAAAAAACTTAAAAAGGCCTATATTATGAGCATGCTGCAAAACCCAATTCTAAGAGGCTTTAACCCAGACCCAAACATTGTCAGAGTTAATAACGATTACTACATAGCCACTTCAACATTTGAATGGTTTGGCGGTGTGCAAATTCACCACTCTACCGATTTAGTTAATTGGCGAGTTATAGGTCAAGCGCTTAATACCGTAGAGCAACTTGATATGCGAGGAGTGCCCGACTCTTGCGGTGTATGGGCTGCGCAACTTAGCTACAACAATGGGCGTTTTTATTTGGTGTATACCAATGTAAAAAGCTTTGATGGCCCATGGAAAGACACGCCAAATTATTTTGTATCAACCACTGATATTACCGGCAACTGGTCACAAGCGACTTACTTAAACTCTAGCGGTTTTGATCCGTCTATTTTTCACGATGATGACGGTAAAAGCTATTTGCTAAACATGCTGGTTGATCACCGCAACAACGCACTCTTTGGTGGCATAGTAATGCAAGAGCTTTGCCTAAAAACCAATAAATTAATAGGCGATGTTAAACCTATATTTTCAGGCACAAAACTTGGTTGCACTGAAGGCCCACATATTTTAAAACGCGGCGATTACTACTATTTAATTACCGCTGAAGGTGGCACTGGGTATGAACACTGCATTAGTGTAGCGCGTGCTAAAAACGTATTTGGCCCTTACCAAGTACACCCGTACAACCCCGTTATTACAGCAGCCCACGAGCCGAGTAATACGCTACAAAAATGTGGCCATGGAGATTTTTTTCAAACACAAACCGGTAATTGGTACACGGTATTTTTAACATCTAGACCACTGACTGAGCGCGGCCGCTGCATTACAGGGCGTGAAACAGGGATTGAGCAAATAATCTGGAAAGACGATGGCTGGCCTTATGCAAAACACACAAATAAAGCCCCGAGAATACACGTACCCGTTGAGGGCTTAACGCCAAATCCACAGCCGCAACCCACAACACATATTGATTTTAGTAACGATGATCTGACTGTTGATTTTCAGTCATTGCGTATACCTATGTGCAAAAATTGGGTCTATAAAAATACTCAAAAAGCATCGCTCACCCTAGTGGGAAAAGAGTCTTTAAGCTCATTGCATCAGCAAAGTTTTATTGCCAGGCGTGTACAGGCTCATCATACTGTTAGCAGCACATGCGTTTATTTTGCGCCGAGCAGTTTTCAGCAAATGGCGGGGCTAGTATGTTATTACAACACCGCTCATTACTACTATTTGCATATAAGCGGCGGCGATGTAGGCGATGAAACCACACCACGTTATTTAAATATAATAAGCTGCGATAAGTACCAAACAAGTACGCCTGTTGCACCGCTTTTGCTTAAAACAAACAAACCTGTTTACTTAAAAGCTGATTTTAATGGCGCTCAGCTGCAGTTTTACTACGCCACCGAAAAAAACTGCTGGATAAAGTTTGGTCCAGTGCTCGATGGCAGTATTTTATCGGATGATTACGTGCAGCAATCACCGCAAGGATATCGACCGTGTTTTACCGGTGCTTTTGTTGGTATGGCCTGCCAAGACTTATCGGGGGCAAATAAAGAAGCTCACTATTCATTTTTTAATTATGACGAACCTAGCGGCGAATAAATCGCCGCTAGTTAAGTTTATTAGTTGATTGAAAGCTTTTTGAAACTGCTTTAAAGCTCATTCAAAACTCTTTTAAAGCTCTATTAAAGTTCTCTTAAAACTATTTTAAAACAGGGCTTTAATACGCTCCATTTGCGATTGTAAAAGTAAACTTTGAGAGTGGCTCATAATGTCACTCTCTCGTTTGTTTTCGCTCAGTAAGCGCCCTACTTCTTGGGCTTCAAAACTGTAACCTTGTGACTGCCTGCCATCTTCAAAATGCTCTATTAAATCATCAAGCTCATACAAAGAGCACTCATAAGCTCTAAATGCATCGGGTATTTTTATATAGCCTTTGTCGCCAATAATATACGCGCCATTCCCTAACCGGCATTGAAATGACGTTGCTAAGCTCACCATTACATCGCCACAATTAGCAGTAATAAGTACATCGTCTTCCACGCCTTTGTAGCGAATATTTGCTCTTACGTATAAGTTTTCAAGGTCGTTATTTAAAAAGTAATTGGCAATGGCAAGCGGATAAATCCCCATATCAAGTAAACAACCGCCTGCTAAATCTGGGTTGTATTCGCGCCCGTCGGGGTTAAAAGGCACAGGATAGCCAAAGTCAGCTTTAACATGTTTAATAGTGCCAATTCGCCCTTGCTCTACCCATTGTTTTGCTTTTTGTATTGCAGGTAAAAAGTACGTCCACATGGCTTCCATTAAAAATACGTCGTGCTTTTTAGCCAGTAAAGACAACTGCTTACACTCTTCAGCCGAGACCGTAATAGGCTTTTCGCACAATACATGCTTACCTGCTTTAATAGCATCGCTGGCATTTTTAAAGTGAAAGTTATGCGGGGTCGCAATGTAAACTACATCAACGTTTTTATCGTCAAATAATGCCTGATACCCTTCGTAGGCATTGGCCGCACCATACTTGCTCGCAAAAGCGGTTGCATCATCCCCATTTCTTGCTGCAACTGCGTACGCAACACCATTATTTGTATGTGCTAAGTCTTCACAAAATTGTGCAGCAATTCGGCCACAACCAACAATACCCCAGTTTATTTTTTTCATAGTGTTTCCTTATGATCTTAAAAAGAAATTTAAGTGAACTCCAACAACCAAGCAATAAACTTGCAAATTAATTGTTAAACATAGTTCAAAACTAGCTTGACTTAACAATATCAAATCATTAATGTTAGCGCTAACACTAAAACAACATTGAGTATCACATTCATGTTCCTTGGTATCGATTTAGGCACTTCAGGTGTAAAAGTAATTATTTTAGACGAGCAAGACCAATTGCTTGCTCAAGCAAGTGGATCTCTAAGCGTTTCACGCCCAGCACCACTTTTTTCTGAGCAAAACCCTTCAGATTGGTGGCTTGCTACCTGTAGTGCAATCGAGGAGCTTAAAAATACTCACCCTGCATTACTAAAATCGGTAAAGTCTGTGGGCCTTTCTGGGCAAATGCATGGCGCTACGCTGCTTGATAAAAACAATAATATTATTCGCCCAGCCATTTTATGGAACGACGGGCGCAGTGCAGCACAATGTGTAGAGCTTGAAAAACGCGAACCAAATTCTCGTAATATTACCGGCAACATAGTAATGCCTGGTTTTACTGCGCCTAAATTGGTGTGGTTAAAAGAGTTTGAACCAGAAAACTTTGCAAAAGTAGCCAAAGTATTATTACCAAAAGACTACCTACGCTTTTTAATGACCGGTGATTTTGCATCAGACATGTCTGACTCAGCAGGCACACTGTGGCTAGACGTAGAAAAAAGAGCATGGTCGCAAAAAATGCTTAGCGCTTGCGACTTAACAGAGCAGCACATGCCTACCCTTTTTGAGGGCACACAAATTACTGGCAAATTAACAGCCCAAGTTGCTGCTAAATGGGGTATGGAACAAGTACCTGTTGTTGCAGGTGGTGGCGATAATGCCGCAGGCGCTGCCGGTGTTGGCGTAGTAAGGCCTAAACAAGCGTTTTTGTCATTAGGTACTTCGGGCGTTTACTTTGTAGCTAACGATAAATACCTGCCTAACCCAGAAGGTGCTGTACATACTTTTTGTCATTGCATTGAAAACACCTGGCACCAAATGTCAGTGGTGTTAAGCGCAGCAAGCTGTTTAACCTGGGTCACTAAATTAACCGGTTTTGAAAACGAAAGCGCATTGCTTGAACAAGTAAATAAATGCGATTTTAGCAAACCAAGCTCAGTGATATTTTTACCTTATTTAACTGGCGAGCGTACGCCGCATAATAACCCCGATGCCAAAGGCGTATTTTTTGGTTTAGACAGTGATACCGATGCAGCAGCCCTTGGCCGCGCAGTACTCGAGGGCGTTGCTTTTGCTTTTGCCGATGGCCAACAAGTACTGCTTGATGCCGGCGCACAAATTGACGATGTAACCGTTATTGGTGGTGGCGCTAAAAGCCCACTGTGGGGAAAAATCATCGCAAGTGTACTCAACCGCCCCCTAATTTACCGAGAAGGCTCTGAAGTTGGCCCCGCATTTGGCGCTGCAAGACTTGCCCGAATAGCAGTAACACAACTCTCTGCACAACAAGTGTGTGTTAACGGCAAAGTAACGCAAACAATTGAGCCAGACCCAGTCATGCAAAACTTTTACGCACAACAATACACAACATACAAAGCACTTTACCAAAGTGTAAAAACATACTTTTAATACACTATTATAAAATTAATGGAGCACATTATGAGCGAACAATTTTTTACAAACGTTGAAAAAATCAAATTTGAGGGTGAAAACTCTAAAAACCCATTTGCATTTCGTTACTACGACGAAAACCAAGTAGTGCTTGGCAAAACAATGAAAGAACATTTACGTTTTGCAGCCTGTTACTGGCATAACTTTTGTTCTACAGGGTTTGATATTTTTGGTGAAGGTACGTTTGACCGTCCTTGGATCCAACCTGTAGGCAATCAATTAGAACTTGCTGAACAAAAAGTAAAAGTAGCCTTTGAATTTTATGAAAAATTAGGCGTTCCTTACTTTTGTTTTCATGATGTTGATATTGCCCCTGAAGGCAAAACACTACAAGAAAGCCACGATAACGTAACGCACATAGCTAACATTATCGAAAAAGAAATGCAGCGTACAGGTGTAAAACTACTGTGGGGTACTGCTAACTTATTCTCAAATCAGCGTTTTTGTGCCGGTGGTGCAACAAACCCTAATCCTAATACGTATGCATATGCAGCAGCACAAGTTAAACATGCAATGGAAATTACGCATCGTTTAGGCGGCGAAAACTACGTACTTTGGGGTGGTCGTGAAGGTTACGACACGCTACTAAATACAGACCTTGCACAAGAAAGCGAACAGTACGCACGCTTTTTGAAAATGGTTGTAGAGCACAAGAAAAAAATTGGTTTTAAAGGCACATTATTAATTGAGCCAAAACCACAAGAGCCAACTAAGCACCAGTACGATTACGATACAGCAACGGTTGCAGGCTTTTTATACAAGCACGGCTTACAAGACGAAATTAAAGTAAACATTGAAGCAAACCATGCAACACTTGCGGGTCATAGCTTCCACCACGAAATTGCAGTTGCTTGCGCAGAAGGCATTATGGGTAGTATTGATGCTAACCGTGGCGACATGCAAAACGGTTGGGATACAGACCAATTTCCTAACGACGTAGCTGAGTGCACACTTGTTGTTTACGAAATTTTAAAAATGGGTGGTTTTACAACCGGTGGCTTTAACTTTGACACTAAACTTCGTCGTCAATCGTGTGAGCGTGATGACTTATTCATTGGCCACATTGGCGGTATGGATACGATGGCTAAAGCATTACTCAATGCAGCAGCAATGATTGAAGGTGGCGAGCTGACTGATTTTGTTGAAAAACGTTACGCTGGTTGGAAAGAAGACCTAGGTCAAAGCATTCTAAATGGTGAGCAATCACTTGAGAGCCTTTCAGCCTTAGTACACGAGAACAACATCGATCCTAAGCAAGTTTCTGGTCGCCAAGAACTGCTTGAGAATATTGTTAACCGCTACGTATAAGGACATCGCCTCGGTTTTAAAGCCGAGGCGTACATCATTATGAACTTGTTAGAACAACTCAAAAAAGTAACCACGGTCGTTGCCGACAGTGGCGATGTAGAGTCAATCAAAGCCCTACAACCGGTTGATGCAACAACCAATCCTTCGTTAATTTTACAAGCTGCAAAATTACCTCAATATAAACATTTAATTGAAGACGCTATACAAAAAGCTGGCAACAACGTTGACGCTATATGCGACCAACTTATTGTTAACTTTGGCTGTGAAATACTAAAAGTAATACCTGGGCGTATATCGAGCGAAGTAGATGCGCGTTTATCGTTTGATACCCAAGCAAGTATTGCCAAAGGGCGTAAGCTTATTTCACTTTACGAGCAAGCGGGTATTTCAAAAGACCGCGTACTTATTAAACTTGCTTCAACATGGGAAGGCATTAAAGCCGCCGAGCAGTTAGAAAAAGAAGGCATTAAGTGTAACTTAACGCTGCTTTTTTCGATGGCTCAAGCCATTGCGTGCGCACAAGCTAACGTAACGCTTATATCTCCGTTTGTTGGTCGTATTCTTGATTGGTACAAAGCCCGCGATAATAAAGAATATACCCCAAGCGAAGATCCTGGTGTGCAGTCGGTTACAGGTATTTATCAGTACTATAAAAAGTACGATTATAAAACCGTGGTAATGGGCGCAAGCTTTAGAAACATTCAGGAAATAATCGAACTTGCTGGCTGCGATTTACTGACTATCTCGCCATCATTACTCAATGATTTACAAAGCCAAAAAGGTGAACTGGTTACAAAGCTTGACGCTGCAAACATTGCCAAAGCACCGCAAAGCGACATAACCCCACTCACCCACGAGCAATTTTTATGGCAGCACAACGAAGATCCAATGGCCAGCGAAAAGCTCGGTGAAGGTATTCGTAACTTTGCCAAAGATCAGCGTGTTTTGGCTAAATTGGTTGAAGACTTACTAAACTAATTTCCCTCAAGCCTGCTACATAACGTGCGGGCTTTTTTAATTTTATTTGAGGTAATACATGACTCAACTTTCTTCTCGTGCGCCTTTTGCTAATGCCATTCGTGCACTCAGTATGGATGCGGTACAGCAAGCAAACTCAGGGCATCCGGGCGCACCTATGGGTATGGCCGATATAGCCGAAGTACTGTGGAACGATTTTTTAAACCACAATCCAACCGATCCAAATTGGCCAAACCGAGACCGCTTTGTACTTAGTAACGGTCACGGCTCTATGCTTATTTATTCTTTATTGCATTTAAGCGGGTACGAACTACCACTTAGCGAGCTTAAACAATTTAGACAAATGCATTCAAAAACCCCAGGTCACCCTGAATACGGTTATACCCCAGGTGTTGAAACAACCACAGGCCCGCTTGGCGCAGGTTTATCAAACGCTGTAGGTATGGCCATTGCCGAAAAAGCCCTAGCAGCGCAATTTAACAAAGAGAGTTTTGATATTGTTGATCATTACACTTACTGTTTTATGGGTGATGGCTGTTTAATGGAAGGCATATCGCACGAAGCATGTTCGCTTGCAGGCACATTAGGCCTGGGTAAACTTATTGCTTTTTGGGACGATAACGGCATATCTATCGACGGACACGTTGAGGGCTGGTTTACCGACGACACCGCTAAACGCTTTGATGCTTACGGCTGGCATGTAATAAAAGATATTGACGGTCACGACCCAGAACAAATTGCCAGCGCCATTGCACAAGCAAAACAAGTGAGCGATAAACCTACTCTACTTTGTTGTAAAACCGTGATTGGTTTTGGCTCGCCAAATAAATCAGGCTCGCACGACTGCCATGGCTCGCCATTAGGTAATGACGAAATAACTGCGGCGCGCAAATTTTTAAACCTCCCAAATGAAGCATTTAGTATCAGTGATGATATTTACACCCATTGGGACGCTAAACAAAGCGGTGATAAAAAACAAAAACAATGGCAACAACTGTTTAGCGACTACACCAAAAGCCACCCAGAGCTTGCCAAAGAATTTGAACGCCGCGTAATTAAACGCACCCTGCCTGAAAACTTTGAAGCTATTGCAAACGACTACATTACACAGTGCGATAAAGACGCTGCCAATATTGCCAGCCGAAAAGCCTCGCAAAACACTATTGAAGCCTTTGCCCCGCATTTACCAGAGTTATTGGGTGGCTCTGCCGATTTAGCTGGTTCTAATTTAACGCTGTGGTCTGGCTCTAAAGGCATAAGCGCAGATGACGCCAGCGGTAATTACCTATTTTATGGCGTGCGCGAGTTCGGTATGAGCGGTATTATGAATGGCATATCACTGCACAGTGGTTTTATTAATTACGGCGCTACATTTTTAATGTTTATGGAATATGCCCGTAACGCAGTAAGAATGTCGGCACTTATGGGTATTCAAAATATATTTGTGTATACCCACGACTCTATAGGCCAAGGTGAAGACGGTCCAACTCACCAACCTATTGAGCAACTAGCCAACCTACGTATGACCCCAAACCTAGTCACATGGCGCCCATGTGACGCAGTAGAAACTGCAGTATCGTGGAAAAACGCGATACAAAATCAGCAGCAACCTACTGCGCTTATTTTTAGTCGCCAAGGGCTAAACCACCAGCCACGCAGCGCTCAGCAAATTAGCGACATAGAAAAAGGCGGCTACATTCTTAGCGAAAGCAATAAAGCACCTGAGCTTATTTTAATTGCAACGGGTTCTGAAGTTGATTTAGCAATGCAAGCCGCAAAAGAGCTGACAGCACAAGGTGTTGCAGTGCGTGTGGTATCAATGCCAAGCACCACATTGTTTGACCTGCAATCAGACGATTATAAGCAAAGTGTACTGCCAAACTCAGTTGTAAACCGTATTGCAATTGAAACATCACACCAAGATTACTGGCTTAAATATGTAGGCTTACAAGGCAAAGTAATTGGTATGAGCACTTTTGGTGAGTCGGCGCCAGGTAATGTGTTATTAGAGCATTTTGGCTTTACCACCAAAAATGTAGTGAGCACCGCGCAGGCGTTAATTAAAGCCAACGCTTAATATATTTAGTACGCGTAATGCGCTAAATAATCCAAACTTTATCCAATTAATGCGCTAAGCCTCCCAAAGCTCGGCGCATTTTTACAATTAACAAACAAAGGTGAACTATGAAATACTTACTATTAATTATGCTTTTTAGTGCAAGTACTAGTTTTAACGCATGGGCAAATGACGAGCAAAATGATGAACTAATGCTAACGATTTTTTTAAAACACGACCAATCAAAAAATCTCTCTGAAATAAAAGAAATACTCAACAACGCTAACTTTTACAAACATTTTCCGCCAGAGGGCGCAACGGTAGAATCTTGGAAAGTAATGATGGGCATAGGGCAAGTAGTCACTTTGCGCTTTCCGGCAGCGCTGTTACCAAAAGTAAACTTATCGATTGAACGTTATGGTTGGAAAGCTTACAGCACTGAGTTTTACCCAACTTACGATCTGTACCCAACCGTAAAAGAAGAAATTAAAAAAGCTAGAGCGAACAATTAAAAGAGTAACCATCATGACAACTTCACTTGTTCAATACACGCTAAGTAATGAGGTAAACGATACTATTTCTATTATTAACTACGGTGCCCGGCTTACCAGCTGGGTTACCCATATTGATAATAAAAAACGAAATATTATACTTGGTTATTCTAATATTAATGACTATTTGAACGACACGTTTTACTTAGGCGCTATAGCCGGCCCTTATGCAAACAGGCTAAGTAACGCCCAAATAAACATTGATGATAAAACCTATGTACTTAATAAAAACGAAGGAGTAAACCAACTTCACGGCGGCCAAAAAGCATTAAGCGACTTATTTTGGCAGCTCGATTATCATCAAAAAAATGCATTAAGTTTAAGTATTACCCTGCCTGATGGTTACAACGGCTACCCCGGTAAAACTATATTTAACGTGCTGTATACCTTTACCACTAACAGTAAAAACCAAAGTAATCTTGATATTAAATTTACGATTACCAGTAATAAAAAAACCATTGCAGGGCCAACAGCGCACCCATATTTTAATTTAAATGGCATTACTAACAGCGCACAAGGGCATACATTAAAACTGGCTGCCGCGCATTATACCCCCGTAGATACAAACGCCATTCCCACAGGTTTAATAGCCCCTGTAGCAAATACCACTTTTGACTACACAAATATGCGCGTGCTTAATAAAATCGATAAACTCGATCATAACTTTGTAACCGAGCAAGTACTTAACCTGCAAACCAATAAGCAACACGCGACGCTTACAAGCGCCGATGAAAAAGTAATGCTGAGTGTGCTTTCTAACTACCCTGCTATTCAGGTATATACAGGGCAGCACTTAAAAAATCCGTTTAACCAATTTGACGGTATTTGCTTAGAGCCGCAATTTTGCCCCGACAGCCCCAATAACCCACACTTCCCATTTAGCTATTTAACACCACAAGTGCCTTTACAAACGCATATTAGTTACTGCTTAACTAAAACCAATAAAAAATAGCTATTTTATAAACCAAAAAAGGATCGCTATTAAGCGATCCTTTGCGGGAGGTTAAATACTTAGTGCGATTATAAATCGCTTACAAAGCTTTTAAGTTTTAGCTCACGGTCAATTAATAATGGGTAATCGGTGCGCCCTTGCATTGGCCAATCGTTACGCCAAGTGCGTGCATCGCTTATGCCCCAAAATGTAACGCGGCTTACTTTATCATCATGTTTTTTAAGTATGTCGAACACGGCTTTATAGCGCTCGCCTAACTGGGTGTTTACTTCACTAGGTAAACCATTCGGGTATGGGTTAAAGCGCTCTTGTAGCGCAATATCTAACGAAATATCAGCGCCTTGCTCTTCACCTTCAGGGAACGGTAATACCGAAATATCAAGCTCGGTTATCATCACATCAATACCCGTTGCAGCGTATGCCACAATAGAGTCTTCCATTAACGAGAGCTCTGGGTTATCAAGCGAATAATGCGCTTGCATACCAATACCATCAATTTGAATACCTTTGCTTTGCAAATTTTTAATAAGCGCAATTGCACCGGCTCTTTTTTCTGGCTTATACAAGTTGTAATCGTTGTAGTATAACTTGGTATTAGGCGCAGCCTGCTTAGCGTATTTAAACGCGTATTCTATAAAGTCGTCACCAATAATGGTGCTCCATTTAGATTCACGCAGTGTGCCGTCTTCGTTAAGTGCTTCGTTTACCACGTCCCATGCAAAAATACGGTTTTTATAACGCCCTGCAACAGTATTAATATGGTTTTGCATACGCTTAAGTAATGCGTCGCGAGTAAGTGGTTCGCCTTGCTCGTCTTCAAAAACCCAATCAGGTGTTTGCGAATGCCACACTAATGTATGCCCAACTAATTCTTGGCTGTTCTCTTGTGCGTACTGAACTAGCGCATCAGCGGCTTCAAAGTCATACGTTTCTAGCTCTGGGTGTATACGCTCCCACTTCATTGAGTTTTCTGGCGTAAAAGTATTAAATTGCGCTTTAGCTACGTTTAAATATTCAGGCAAAGCCCCTAATATTTGGTCGCGGCTAATCGCTGTGCCAATTTTAAAGTGGTCTTTAAATTGCGCTTTAAGCGTTATTTGCTCCGGCGCTTTTTGCAATTTTAATGTCGGTTTACTTTGCTCTGCTGAGTCATTACAGCCAAGTGCAAGGCTCGACATTCCTAATAAAATAGCAATCGTAAGTTTATTTTTATGCATGATGTACCTGTTGTGTGTTTTTTAGTGTGCAACGTAAACTTAACACCATATAGTCCTTTTGACAACAACGTTTTATTAAAATAGACTGAACAAAAATAACACAGCATACATTCCTTAATCACACACTTTACTAGCAACAAAATTAGCAAGGATACACATGAAAAAAATAACAATAAAACGGCTTCTGTTAATTAGCGTATTTTTCGCCTCATTTATATTCAGCGCCCTAATTCGCGCGGAGCAAACCTGCACTCACGTGCCCATTTGGCATAAATTAAGCTTAACCCTTGAAGGCCCGCACACCAGCGAGCTTGCCACGCCTAACCCCTTTACCGACTACCGCTTAGATGCAACATTTATCAGCCCCACTAACAGGCAATATACAGTACCTGGATATTATGCAGCCGATGCAAACACAGCTCAAACACATGCAACAGCAGGCAACAAATGGCAAGTTTTGTTTTCGCCCAACGAACTTG
The DNA here is from genome assembly GCF_015864305.1 of Pseudoalteromonas sp. NZS71_1. Lineage (NCBI taxonomy): Bacteria > Pseudomonadati > Pseudomonadota > Gammaproteobacteria > Alteromonadales > Pseudoalteromonadaceae > Pseudoalteromonas > Pseudoalteromonas sp. NZS71_1. The sequence continues at coordinate 84,158 of NZ_JADYXM010000006.1, forward strand.
GCAAATGGCGCTATACACTCTCATTTGTTAAAGGCAGTAATATCGCAAGCGTGCCATTAAATACTGTTACAAACGAGCAATCAGCCGGATTTTTTGATAAACAAACAGGCGAGTTTAATGTTACCGCCGCCACTAAGTCATCCAGCAGTAAAGACTTTAAAAGCAAAGGTAAGCTTGAATACGTTAATAAACCTTATTTGCAGTTTAATGGCTCAAAAGAGTACTTTTTAAAAGCAGGTGCTAACAGTCCAGAAGTGCTGCTTGGCTTTTCAGGGTTTGATGCCACTCCCACAAAGCGTAACTACCAAGCGCACATAAAGCATTGGCAAAATAGCGACCCTACATGGCAAACAACCAATACAGAGACTGATAACAGTATTCATCAATCTTCTAAAGGCATTATTGGGCTAATAAATTATTTAGCGTCGCTTAACATCAACGCGTATTACTTTTTAACCATGAACGCCTACGGCGATGGCGACCAAGTTTGGCCATGGCTTAGCAAAACCCAAACCACACGCTACGATGTATCTAAATTAGCTCAGTGGGATATTGTATTTAGCCACATGCAGCAAAAAGGCATAATGACTCACTTTGTAATGAGCGAAACCGAAAACGAATCACTGTTTGAATGGAACGAAAGCCAGCTTAAAAACGACTTTGCTGTTAGTCGTAAAATTTACTATCGCGAGTTATTTGCCCGCTTTGGCTATCATTTAGCAACCACGTGGAATATTGGCGAAGAAAATGGCTGGCAAGATCCAAGCGGCGACGATAAACAACAAAAAGCTAATACCACAAAACAAAGAAAGCAATTTGCCGATTACTTTCAATCACTCACCTACTACCCTGAGCATATTGTGATACATAACGGCCCGTCGCTCGACTACCACATTTACGATAAACCAAACGACAACATTTTGGGCTACCCCGCCTACACAGGGGCAAGCTTACAAGGTGAACTTAAAACTAACACCACTTACGGCGATGTTTTAAAGTACCGCCAGCTTACTCAAAACAATCCTCACCCGTGGGTGATTACCATGGACGAGGCCTATATTTACGAGTATGCAAACAATGTAGATACGTGGCGTAAAAGTAACGTGTGGGCCACATTTATGGCAGGTGGCGCAGGTATTGAGTTTTATTTAGGCGGTGGCGGCGACCTAACAGAGCAAGATTTAACACCATACAAAGATTACTATTTAGCGATGACCAACGCCGTTGCGTTTTTTCAAAAATACGTGCCAGTTACAAAGCTTACACCCACCCCAGAGCTTACAAAAACAGGCTGGGCGTTAAGTGATAACTCAACGTTTTACTTATTTTATTTTAGTAACGCAAGCCAAGCTCAGGTCACATTACCAAACGCGTGTTATACCCTCGGCTGGTTTAACCCACGAACTAACAACTACATAAACGGCAAACGCTTTTGTGTAAATACCGCAATTAGTACACAACTAGCAACACCACCCAACACACCAAACAACGACTGGGTTTATTTAATTAACCTAAGCGTTAAATAATAAGGATTACAACCATGAACCATTTAACAGTTAAACATTGTGTAACCGGCGCATTACTTACAGCCGCAGCCACCATAGCATTACCTGTAAACGCAGCAGATAAACCCACACAACTTACATCAGCTATTGTAAGTCAAAAAGACGCGCACATTACTCACTACGAAGGCGGCGATTTTCATACCTACTTTTATGGCGATACACCACTCACTAAAGGTGCTATTACGGGCGTTGTGGTTATTAAACCTAATAACGAAATACATCCTGCCCACCAGCATCCCGATGAAGAATACCTAATGATTCTCGAGGGCTCAGGCACGTGGACGCTTAATGGCAAAAGCCAGCCAGCGCATACTGGAGATATTTTATTTGCAGCCCCTAATGACCTACACGGGATCTATAACAACGGAGATGTACCGCTTAAATTTGTGGTAGTGAGGTATCAGGCTAAGTAGTTTTGATGATTTTTTAGTTTAATAGAGCAAGAGAATGATTCACAAAGAGGTTAAGAGACGCTTCGCTTTTAGAGGAAAAAACAGCCTGATATTAGATCAGGCTGTTTTTTAATTAAAACGAAATATCATCACCTTTTACTTATAAAACTTATTTAATATCTGTTCTCTTACAAAGTGATTTAAGTTATATAACGTATTAATCCCATCTAAAATATACTTATCATTCATACTAATAAAGCTATCAATCTTCAACATATTTTCAGTAGTTTTTAAGTCTGTTCTTGATGAACTAAATACTGCATTCATATCCTTTGTTGATTTTTTCTTGGCATCAGTAAATGCTTTCAAATAATCGCGATTTATAATACCCTTATTGTGAATAAATAAATTTCTACGATAAGTAAGCTCTATTATATTGTACCAATCGTCGAATCCTGTAAGATCAATGTTAAACTTATCATTGTATATTTTTTGAATAGAATCGATACCACCTCGAAGCTTTTGTACTTCTTCTTTGGCATGTGACTCTATAAAATCAGCCATATGACTATGCTTTAATACATCAATTATTGAAACTTTTTCTTTACTCATTAATGTTTTAGGAAAGGAAATATATATATGTTGTAAGCAATCTTTAAACATAGCTTCTTGCAAGGTTGCAATTTGACTAAGTACCATTTCATGAAGTATATTTCTAGTCGATGAAGACATCTTGAATGCTTTCAGGGCACTAAGTATCTCACGGGAATATTGAGAATCTAACTCTATAATTTTTTCGTCATTACTAATGGCTCTCAATAGCTTCTTTGACGTTTCTTTTAAAGCTTCATTCGTATCTGGGCAGTCTGTTGTCAGCGCTACTGAAGCATCTTCTTCTAATGACTGATGGCTCTTATTAACGAAATTAAATAGTAAATATAATTGATTATTATAGTTTTGAAATATCCATTCTAAACCTGCTTTTCCCATTCTCAATTTTTCCGATATTATTTCAATGATATCATTTTACTATTAATCACTTTAAAAACCAGTAAACCATAAATATCAATTTTAAGCCTTAGAAATACTAAAACTATTGATTCGTTTAGATAGGCAAAAAAATAGTCTGTATAAAAATACAGACTATTTAATCTGAGGTTAATTACTTTTAGTTAGGTTTATTATTCAACCAAAGTGACCGATACATCATCTACATAAAAATCTGCAGTGAGTTCACTTGACTCAACATAAAGTAAAGCGGCGCTTTCCTGCGTTGTGATTGAATGTGTGTAAGTGCCCGAAAGCTGTACCCAGTCACCCGCGTTAACGGTAGTGACGGGTGTAAGCTCAAGGTACTCGGTGCTAGTGTGCTCTATTTGTAGCGTGAGTTTTATTCCTGGCGACACTGTTGTGCTGTCGTCAGATAACTTAACCCACGCAGATACGTTATACGTTTCACCTGCGCTAAATAAGCCTTTTATATCCTTTTGTATGCCATTCCACGTTTCAGTTCGCCCTTGTACTAAAGCGCTATTATTGCCACTGTGGGCTTGGGTTGTTTCAAGAGTTACACTTGCACTACCACGGGCTTGCCATGAATCTAGTCCGTCTTCAAAGTCGCCATTACTTAGCAGTTCTGATGAAGGTGCTGGTTCAGCTACTTCAATTAGCTCTTTTAATGCATTAGCAAATCCTTGCAAGGCAGGCTTTGCAGTAAAGTCATTAAAAAATAACAGTGGCCATTCTGTTGTTGGCTCTGGCCAGTTTTGTAACCAACTATCCTCGTCAATTACGCCCCAAATAGTAATGCCACCGCGTTGATCTTCAGGTACCGTTTCTAAGTATGTTTTAACAATATCGTAGTAGTACTGCTTTTGTTCGTCCGCTCTTTCACTGGTTAGGTAAGTTAGAGGAATGCCGCCTTCGTTGTTCATACGAACATCTAGCTCGGTAATTTTTACTTTGATTTTAGGGCGAATATCGACCACTTTTTGAAGATGTGCCTGAATGGTTGAAATATCAGGGCTGTTGAGTGAAATATGAGATTGAAACCCTATACCATCAATAGGCACGCCATTGTTTTGAAAATCGTTAACCATAGATATAACGGCATCTAATTTATCGGCATTCCAAATCAGGTTGTAATCGTTGTAGTATAAGTCGGCATCAGGATCGGCTGCTCTTGCTGCTTTATATGATAACGGTAAAAATTCAGCACCTATATTTTCAAACCATACAGATTCGTCGGCACTGTCGTTTGTAGTTTTTTCACCACGGTATTTACCATTTTCCATAAACGCTTCGTTAACTACATCCCAGCTAACGACGGTATCGTTATCGCCTTCTTCTTCAAAGTGAGTGGCAACTTGAGTGATGTGATTTTCCATCATGGTTATCCATGCGGCTTTATCACCTTGAAAACTCTGCATCCAAGGCGCAATTTGCGAGTGCCAAACAAAAACATGGCCATGTATAGTAAGTGAGTTGTCTTTGGCGTAGTTAACTAGCTCATCAGAATCATCGTAAAAAAATTCACCTTGAGTTGGTTGTAAATAGGTAGGCTTCATAATGTTTTCAGCAGAGAGTTGATTAAAGTGTTGTTCAATAATCGTTTTAATCTCTGGTCTGTCTATTATGCTGTTACCAAATCCACCCGCAGGAACAGCTACACCAATATTAAAATTAGGTGCTAATGCTTTTAAACTTTGTGCTGTCACTTCGCTGTATTGAACATCAGGTATTTCTTCTGCTGGTACATCGTCTAAAATAAAGCCTGAAAATTCGTCTAAGTATATAGACTTGTTAATGTTTTCTTCTTTTGAAAAGTGAATTGCCAGCCTAACTAAGGAGTCAGCTTCGGCTGTTGCGGCTGTTAATGTTATTTTTTGCCACTCGCCTGTGAGTGTTTCTTTTACTAGGCTAAGTTGGCCATAATCTGGCGCAGGTGTTTGAATCCAAAAATCGGCACTGGTTCCCTCTTCACCTTTGGCCCAAACACTAAACTCGTAATTTTTACCTCCGGTGATAGGAAGGTCTTCATAAGCTATTTCAATTCCCCAAGGGTTGTCACCCAATGTATTAACAATAACCTCAGCTGCTTTGGTGCCTTTGTAAGTATTAACGCCTTCTTGCGATTCAATTATCTCTATAGTAGAAGTAGCGCTTGATTCTTGGTCTGGTCTAAATACCCAATTTCCGACGGGCGTTGTTTGCCCTGTAGTGTCTTCTTCAAACCCACCATTTGCTATTTCAGCTGCTATTGGCGCTTCAGGCGCTGGAGTATCAGGGGCTACTACTTCCGGTATGGGTTCAGGCACCGGTGTATCTTTATTATCCCCCCCGCACGCCATTAATAGTGATACTAAGGTCACTAATCCGGTGTTACGAAAAATCGATTTATTCATTTTTTATTCCTTAGACTAAAGCAATAAATGAGTCGTTTATAAACTAGGTGCAGTAAAGCCATTTGAGTGAATAAAATATGATAAGAGTATTTCTACTGCATCATCAAAAGCTATTATTCAATATGACTACAACTAATTAGAAAAACAAACAGTCATTTATATTTATTATTTTAATATCTCTTCAAACGTTAATATTTACTTTGTACAACGGTACAAATATAAATTTAAAATCATAAAGTTATAGTTAAGGTTTAAATTAAAATTTATTGTTTTATATCGTGTGTGTGAATATGCAATCATAAAATTAACCTAAAACCAACATTGTTATAGTCTATTTAACAATAAGGATCAAGACTAAAATTTGACCCGTTTCTTATTGAGTATGCTTTGAGTTTGATTTAAGTCTGATAAAAATAATTAAATAGAAGGTGTAAGTGATACTTGTGCTTGTATTACTTAGGTAAGATCAAGGTTTACCAGCTAATCGCTTAGTAAAATAACTTTTATTTGCCTCCATATAAAAATTTGCAAACAAAAAAAGCCGAGTATTTAAAAATACTCGGCTTTGACTACACAATGCGATTTACTTAACTACATCAGCAATGGTTTTAATAACTGGCTTAGGGTTTAAATTACGATCCCATAGTAATGGGTAGTTTGTTCTGTTTGGGATTGGGTAGTCGTTTTTCCACGACATACCATCGTGTAATCCCCAAAAGGTTACGCGGTCTATCTTGTCGCGCTTTGCATAAAACAATTCAAACAAGGCTTTATAACGGGCGTTTAGTTGCGCCTCTACGTCGCTTGGCAAGCCATTTTTGTAAGGGTCGAGGTAGGTTTCAAACTCTTCTAGCTGAAACTGTGGTTTCATCATATCGGTGCCGGTAATTTGCCCTTCTTTTGTTAAAGGCAGCACGTCTATATCAAGCTCGGTGATCATCACTTTTATACCCAGCGCGGCATATGCATCGATGGCTTGTTCAATGTATTGCATTTTAGGAAAGTTAAGCCCCCAGTGCGCTTGTATGCCAATGCCGTCGATTCGAATACCCTCTTTTTGCAGCATTTTGATCATGCGTATAATGCCGTCTCTTTTTTCTGGTCGCCATGCATTAAAATCGTTGTAGTAAAGCTCGGTACTAGGTGAATACTGCTGGGCGTATTTAAACGCGGCTTTTACCATAGTATCGCCATCGCCTACGCGGTTAACCCACACAGTTGGGCGATAAGAGCCATCATCAGCAATCACTTCGTTAACTACATCCCACGCATCTACTTTGTTTTTATAGCGCCCTGCTACAAGCTCTATGTGTTTACGCATTTGCTCTAATTGCTCTGCTGGGGTATTTGGCTCATTTTTGCTATTTGTAAAAAACCAGTCAGGCGTTTGGTTATGCCACACTAAGGTGTGGGCTACGGTAAACATGTTATTTTGCTTGGCAAAATCTATAAACGCATCTGCACCACTAAAATCGACCTTACCTTGCTGTGGGTAAATTACTTCTGCTTTCATGGCGTTTTCTAGGGTGACTGTATTAAATTGCTTAGCAATAATTGACTGCGCGGCTGCGTTTTTGCCTGTCACTATATCTTGATTTACAGCAACCCCCATTTTGAATGAGTCTGCAAAGGTGTTTTTAAGAGCTTGGTCTTGTGCAGCGTTTACGCTTAATGACCCTGCAAGTAAAAGCAGGCTGAGTGTGTGTTTTTTATGCATGTGTGTGCTCCGTTGAATCGTTATTATTTTCGATAAATATCATACAACGAAAAAAATAAATGATATAGTCAAAATGACCATTAATTATAAATTAAACAAACCTGAGTAAACGTCTATGCTAAAAACACACAAAAAAACGCTAAGCTTAGTTGTATTAATGCTCTGTTTTAATAAAGCAGCGCTGGCACAACAACCTGAAAATACACCTTTGTTAAACACTGTAAACAGCCAAAGCAATGAGCAGTCGCCATTAATAAAGGGCGTAACACCCACACTTGTTAGTGACAATTTATTATTTTTAGAAGGCCCAACGTGGTCAAGCCAAGACAATGCGTTTTATTTTTCAGAAATGAACTTTGCTAGCTCGCAAGCACTTGGCCCTGATTCGACCATTTATAAATTAGTGCTTCCCAATACCCTCACCACTTATTTAAAACACAGTGGTACAAACGGCTTGTATGCCAAAGGAGAGAGCCTCTATACGCTTAACCATAGTACGCAATCGCTTTCTAAAATTAATATAAAAAGTAAGACCAATACCGTAATAGTCAATAAATTTGATGGGCTAAGCTTTAGCTCGCCAAACGATATGACTATGCATAAAAATGGCGATATATTTTTTACCGATCCTAATTGGCAACTAGGCGAACGCACTCAGCAAATGTCTTATACCGGTGTGTATAAGTTAAGCAATACGGGCACACTTAGTTTAATTGACGCTACGCTTGAAAAGCCCAACGGTGTTGCACTATCCCCAGATCAGCATACCCTTTATATTGGCGACTTTAGCAACCGCGTAAGCAAATACACCATTGATGAAAACGGTGATATTTCACCACGCGAAGACTTTATTAAAGTAACCTCGCCCGATGGCATAAAAGTAGACTCCGCTGGCAATATTTACGTTAGCAGCCACAAAAAAGGCGTTATTAATATTTATACGCCAGAAGGTGCATTTATCGATAAAATTGAACTGGGCCCTAATGTAACCAACCTTGCCTTTGGTGGTAAAAACCGAAAAACGTTATTAATAACTACCGCTAAGGGGTTATTTACACTTGATGTAAAAATAGCTGGTTTGGCTAATTAGCTAAATTAGTTAAATTAGTTAAATTAGTTAAATTAGTTAAGCAACTTATTAAAGAGGAAGTTAAGTTTATTAGTTAAGCACAAAAACCGGTGTAACTTGGTTACACCGGTTTTTTTTTGCTGCCTAAGCTTTTGCTGCTTAGGTATTGTTATTTTAATTAAACGTGTTGTTATAAAACTTAAAATTGCCCGATACATGCAGCATAGCTAACATATACAGCGAACCATTGTAGTAACGGTAGCTACCGGTTGGTTGCGATAAAGACCAAAACTCGTTAAAAAATTCATTTGCTTGCCCAGCATTTGTTGAAGCAAGTAACGCTACTGCATTAGCGGCTTTTTGACCTTCGCCTGCACAGCCTTTGTTTTGCGCTCCACCGTACGAATACACTTGCTCGTAACAGTTTTTACTGTTGTTTGTTTTTGCATAACTTAAAAAGCCAAGTGCTTTATTAACTGCATTTTTATGCCACGCTTGAGCACCCATTAAATGCGCATCTAAACCCACATTCATAATTACGCGCCATGCATCAAATTCATACCATTGACCTGGGTTTGCTTGGCCGTTAAAAATGTAGCCAATAACAGGGCTGCCATCTAAGCGCGATAAAAATGTAGGTAAGTTCCAATGCGGGCTACCACTTACTTTTGTAAAATGGTTTTTAAGTAAGGTTCTACTTTTTGTGGCTACTTGTCGCCAGTAATTTTTGTCTGCTTGGTTAGTTACGTTATTAGCAAAGTAGTCGTAAAACGCAGGTATATGGTAAGAAGGGTCTGTTAGGTTATCAATGTAAGGCGAAAAGCGGATTATTTGGTTTTCCATCAGCTTATTTTTAATTGTGTTTAACATGGTAATTGCATCGTTGTAGTAGTTAAACTCCCCTGAATTACCCCAACGAGCGGAGGCATTAAGTAGTGCAAAAGCAAAGTACTCTTCGCCATCCGGAGCGGGGCCTTCATCTACTTTATAAACAAAGCCGTTTTGATTAAGCTTTAGTTTCCACGCGTAAACGCCTTGTTTTTTAGCATCAGGGTGGTTGTCTGGATTTTTTTGATACGCTTTTGCAAAGCGCCATAGATTATCAAATTCTTCTTGTTTATTAAGCATGACAGCGGCGGTCATTCCCCACGATTGCCCTTCTGTTCTTATATCATCACCCTCGTCAGGGTTAATTGCTTTTATGTAGTGTGCTTTATAAACACCGTTTTCGGTGTACGGGTAGTAAAGTTGTTGAGTGTTGTTATAGCCAAACATATTGTCAAAAGTACTATTCACCTTTTGCTGTATGTTTGTTTTACCCATTTCTTGTGCGAGGTTACGGTATGCCCCTGAACTGTCGGCGCCTACACTCGATGGGTTATTATTAAATGCAGCAAGTGATTGATAGCTTATTAGTGTTAACAATAAAGTTGTTATTTTAAAAAATACTTTCATGTTTATCCTCTTTATTTGAATTATATCAGCGTGCAAATTTAATATAGTCTTTTTGACCATTTGATCAAGTGATTCTCAAAACTATTTGTTTGTTTTATAAACTAAGTGAAATGTGTGAGGTGCTTAATAAGTGTTTAAGAAGTGCTTAAAAAATATAAAAGGCCGCTTAAAAAAGCAGCCTGAATCGACATGAATTGTGCTAAAAAGCGTATCTATTAATTACTACTTTTTTAATCCTTTACCCGTTGCAGCCCAATAAATTCCGCCATAAATATGCTCGGCTAAAAACTCACTGCTATACACCGCATTAGTATGCCCAAGGGCTGTATAAAACGAGCGTCCGCCATCGTAATTGTGATACCACGAAATAGGATGAAACGCCCCCATACCCGAGCCTGTTTTGTTATTACCCCAATCGGCATTTGGGTTGTAAGTTTGCTCATCAACCGTGAGTAAGTAGTTTAATTTAGTCAGCTCTGGCCCAAACTCGTACCACTCGTCTGTCCAAAGCATCTGCTGCGGCATGTGATTTAAGCCAATAAAGTTAGTATTAGGCACTTTACTTAATACACCAGTTTGAATAACAGGATGAATATTAAAGGTACGCCCCACCAGCTTTTGATACCAAGGCCAATCGTATTCGGTATCTGATGCGCTATGAATGCCAACAAAGCCTTTGCCTGCTTTTACAAATCGCTCAAGCGCGGCTTGCTCTTTTGGGTTTAAAATATCGCCCGTGGTTGATAAAAACACTACTACATCAACATTTTTTAAGTAATCGTCGTTAAAATAATGGCTTTCTTCGTGCCAAATTAAGTTAAAAAAGTGCTTATCGGCTAAGCCTTCTAGCGCTTTAACGCCTTCGGTTTGCGACTTATGGTGCCACCCTGCGGTTTTTGTAAATACCAGCACATTAAATTGCTTTTTAGGGAGGGTATCAAACCCTGTAGCATGACTTTTTTGCACTGTTGCCGTACTCAAAACCAATACAAAAAAGCTTAATAGCCAACCTTTATATGCGAATCTAGGTAAAAAACAAGACATAGTATTCCTATTTAAAATGAACAAACATATTGGCCGTTAGCCGCCCTGTTTGTGAACACGGTGAAATATCAGTAGAGGTGTTAAGTAAACTGGTGTGCAGCAAATACCCAGGAAACACAATAAGCCTATTTGGCTTATATTCTATGTGCTTGTAGCACTCAAATTCACTGTGCTGCGTGGTGCAATAACTAGGCTTTGCATTATCTGATTCAAGGTACTTCTGAGCATATGTTAAATACGTGTTTTTGCGCTTTGAGCTTATTGTTTCAAACCCTGTTTTTTTATGTCTAAAAAATCCAGTGCCGCCGTGCGCTCCCTCTCCAAGGTAATGAATAATGGCAATTAGGTTAGGATCGTTGGTATCAAAGTGTGGCAAGGTTTGTATTGGTGATAGCTGCTGCTCCGTTTTAGTAATTAACGATAAGGTATTATCTTTTGGGCATGGGGTAAGTGTTTGCCCAATATTAAATACGTTATAAAACCCCTGTATAAGCGGCTTTAAGTAATCAACCACACATTGCTTTGGCAGCGGCATGCGTAAACCTGGGTATTGAGTGAGTTCGTCAGGCTTAAACTCTCCCTGATTTTGCGCATGATTTTCATCAGCACTTTGCGCTAAGTTTATAAGTTTTTGCGGCTCACTAAGGTAGTCGTCAATTATAATAATTGGCGTTTGCTCTTGCCCAATAAACTCATATTGCGGCTGTAAGTTATTGCCAAGTGTTAGCATAATACTTACTTAGCTTTGCAATAATGATTAATAAAATCAATGTGACTCGGTAAGCTATTTGCTTTTTTAGCCACATGATTTTTTATTGATTCTAAAAATCGTTTAAGCTCATCATCGCTCATGCTATCAACAATTGGGTGATAATTTTGCGGCATTAGCCCTTGCCCTAACATCACTTGTAACCACGATGCTTCGCCAAATAGCTCTTGCTCTGCTTTATATACATGCCCGCTTTGCTTAAATAGCTCAATGCGCTTGGCGAGTGACTCTGGTATTGGCATGTTTTTACAGTAGCGCCAAAAGTCGCTGTCGGTGCGCTGCGTCACATGGTAATGCAGCACAATAAAGTCGCGAATATTTTCGGCTTCAAAGCGCATTTTGTTATTAAAGTCATCTTGATAGCACGACTCGATTGCTTTGGTTGGCATGTTTTGCATTAATCTAATAATGCTTTGCTGAATTAAATGAATACTGGTTGACTCCAGCGGTTCAATAAAACCGCTTGCTAAGCCAATAGCCACACAGTTTTTGTTCCAATGTTTACGCCGTGTACCGGTGCGGTATTTAATAACGCGCGGCTCATTAATAGGTTTGCCTTCTACGTTATTGAGTAGCGCTATTTTTGCCTCATCATCGCTCATGTATTTACTACAAAACACTAAGCCATTACCACGGCGGCTTTGTAGGGGTATTTGCCACTGCCAACCACATTTATGTGCCATTGCACGTGTGTATGGCACAATTGGGCTTACTAATTCTGTTTGCACTGCTACTGCGCTGTCGCACGGGAGCCAATGGCTCCAATCTTCGTATCCGGTGTGTAGCGCTTGCTCTATTAATAAACCTTTAAAGCCGGTGCAATCTATAAATAAATCGCCCTCAATAATTTGCCCGTCACCTAAAGTAAGCGATTTTATAAAGCCATTGGTGGGCTCTAAATTAACTTTGCTTATCATGCCTTCTATACGTTTAGCGCCGTTTTGCTCTGCAAAATTTCGTAAAAATTTAGCGTACAAACCGGCATCTAACTGATAAGCATGGTTACGGTCTTGATTCGGTACTACGGCAAATTTACCCAAGCGACTTGCTACGTGCTCTGTGCAATAGTCGCCAATATCGGCTGCAACACCTTGTTGCATACCTTTTAGCCAAAAGTGCTGAAAACCTGCAGCCCAACAGCCTTGCCCAACATAACCAAATGAGTGAAAGTAGCTTTGCTGGTTTTGTTTCCAGCCCTCAAACGATATACCTAATTTAAACGTGGCGTTAGTGGCTGCCATAAATTCTGATTCACTAATTTTTAGTAAATCATGAAATATATGCAGCGTAGGAATAGTTGATTCCCCGACCCCTACGGTCGGTATTAAATCAGATTCAACTAAGCACACTTCAATATTTTTACCTAGTAACTTTGCCATTGCAGCGCTGCACATCCAACCGGCGGTGCCGCCACCTGCTATTACGATTTTTTTAATTGCATTTTGATTCATATTTCAAACCTTACAAGTACGCTTAGCGTCTTAATTTATTTTGTAATTCGGCTCTTAATTTACGCGCTGTAAGCTCATCCATTGGCTTTGCTAAAATAGACTGTGCAGGCGTTGGTATGTGGGTAAATTCGTTATCGGCAAATACGTAGTAATTAAACAAACGTTGCCATGCGGCGCGCTCATGCTTTGGTAAATTACGTATGTTTAAAATAGCAAGGTGCAGTGCATTAGTCGGCTGACCATAAACCGCTGGCGTATTTTTAAACCAATAATTAAACAGAATATTTAAACTGCCAAGTCCCTGTACTTGGTGCCACCACATGCTGGGTAAAATAAGCGCATCGCCCGCCTCTAAGTCAACGGTAATTGCCGCTTTTATTGCCTGTTCAAACTTAGGAAACTGCTTAAAGTTGGGTGCTGTTGTGGTGGTTAAACTTATAGGCTGACCACCTGGTGCTTTATCAAGCGGGCCGATATATAAATTATCGATTTGATCGGGGGGAAATAAAGTAAAACGCCTTTTACCTGCAACGCAACAGGCTAAATTTTGCGCTACGTCGTAATGTGCTGGCACGGTAACCTTGCCGCCTGCCCACACATTAAATAAACAGCCTTCGCTTAACGCATTAACGTGGCAGTGATCAACCAAAGCAGGTAAGCATTGTGCAATGCTAGTAGAGCCAATGTATACCGTATCTGCGTGTGGATTATTTGCAGTTTGCGTTATTTGCTCAAGCGCGTTAATAAATGGCGCTTGTTGATTAGTAAAATTAAAACCACTCATATCGGGGTTATACCCTACAACCCCATTTTGACTGGCGGCTATTGTGCAGGTATTAACTAAAAAACCTTCGTAAAACGGCGTTAAATAATCAATTGCTGCAGCATCAGATTTTTTAGCAGCAATAACGAGGGGCCATTCGCTTACAAACCCTTTTAGTACAATAGGCACAGGCGAGTTTAAAAGCTCCCTTGGTAACGTACTGGGAGTTAAACCACTGAGCGTTTGAATTTTATTTACTAAATTTGCCATAGTTAAGCACTTACACCGCGTGCTTTTGTAGCATAAGTTGCTCGTTTTTAAGCGCCACTAAATCACGTACATGTACTTGCGATGCAATGACCATATATATACACGCTAAATACCCTTGTGAGTGAAGCTCTGCAATTGCCTCGCTACCTAGCTGGTTAAGCGAGTCTTCGTTTATGGTATAAAAACCGAGTAAGTTATGTTTAAGCCCGTTTACTAAATCAAGCTCTAGCGATACCGACTCAAGCAAACCATGTTTAATTAAGGTTTTAATAAAAGGCTGATTTTCTTGAAGGCCATGATGAAGGCTGTCGAGCACGTTTATTATATTTTCGAGGTAATCACTATTCCCGCCGTGTTCTAAAAAGAGGCTAATACCCTGCTTTGTTGACACTTTTGGCGAGTCTAAATCAATACTAAGCATGCGCTCTTGCGTTGCTACACCGTTTTGCATTGTATTTTGAGTCGCAATAGCAAAAGGCAGTCGCTGCATGCTGAGCGGAATGTAGTGTGCTTGCCATTGTTGGTTTACTAAAAATAAGTTTTCGTCTTTGTTTATGCCGTATAAACACACCGCCAAAAATGTATTTGTTGCGTCATCTTTGGTAAAAAATATTGGGTAATGTGCTTGAGCGACTCTAAATTCGCTCACAAATGTTTCGCTATACCAAACCCCGTCACCTAGGTGTGTGCTGCGTGCAGGGTTTATTTTTAAATGCTGATGCTCAACATTATTTAATAATGCATGATTGGCCATGGATTGTGTGCTCCAATTGTTGTTGTGTGCCTTTACCTATTGCTACACATTAAATGTAACTAATAAGTTAAATTCATATTGACTATAACAGCTGAATATTATTATTACTAGGTTAATTTAGGCAAATAAAAAAGCCGCAAAATGCGGCTTTTATAAGGTTGCTACAAGAGTAATTTATTAAAAATTATAACGAACACCTAAACCGTAACGAGAGCCAGTTTGAGTAATGTTATAAATCAGCTCTTGCTTACGCCCGTACGATGTTACGTACTCGTCAGTAATGTTTATACCTTCAATAAATACAGTAAGTCCCTCTACTGCGGGTACTTCGTAACTTACGTTAAAGTCTATTTGGTAATACTCATCGGTGTAAATTGGTGCGGTTAAATCGCCATTTACACGACGCTCATTTAAAAACGAGTCGCGCCAGTTATACGCAATACGTGCTTGTAAGCCTTCTTTATCGTAAAAGAACACCACGTTTGCTGTATCACTTAACCCTACGAGTGCTTCTGTATCCTCTAATGAGTCGTTGTCGTATTCAAGACCTGAGTCAACCATAGTGTAGTTAAAAATACCGCCAAAACCTGACTCACCAAATAAATGCTGAATATTAAATTCAAAGCCATCAATAGTGTATTCTTGGTCGCCATTTACAGGCACGTTTATTCTAAAGTTAATTGGATCATCTGAGTCTGGGTCACCAACAATTGTGCCACCGTCTAATTCACCATCTTCATCAAAATTAGGCTGCACATTTGGATCATCAGCAAAGTTTTCAAAAATGTAATTTCTGATGTCTTCGTTAGATGCATTACCACCTAGTGCACTTGATGCAGCTCTAAATTTTTCACCATTTAATGGGTCATATAAGTTAAATATATTTGAGTCGATAGTGCCTGTAGTGATCCAATTTGTTACGTCTTTTTTAAAGTAACCAAACGAAATATAACTTCCTTCGTCGTAATACCATTCACTTGATAAATCGTAGTTAATTGATTCAAGCGGTTTAAGACCTGGATTACCAGAGCCACCCGAATAACCACTTAAACTACCACCGGTATTAATAGTTGTACCGCCTTGTAGCTGACCGTAGCCCGCTCTTGAAATAGTTTTACTCGCTGCTGCACGTATCATTACATCTTCAACAACTTCAATATTAAAGTTAATATTAGGTAGGAATTGACTGTAATCTGCCGATTGGCTTAGCGTTTCAATACCAGTAACACCGGTTACTGATGTGGCTGTATCTTCGTTCCACTCTACGCGGCTGTAACCTGGTGCGGTTGCTTTAGAAAATACGTCTGTTTTTTCGTAGCGTAAGCCAATTTGCAGGTCGAAGAACATGCCGCTCAATTCGCCTTTGTAGTTTACTTGTGCAAAAGCAGATTGCGTTTTTTCTTCAGTAAAGCGGTTTGTTGCTGCATCCCAGTCGGTTGAAGCACAAAATTGTCCTTCGCCGTTTGGTCCTGCCGCTGCGCCGTCGGCTGCTTTACAATCACCATAAAGGTTATCTACGTTGGCAATAGGATCTGCGTACTCTGCTGCATTTACAATCGCATCAAAGTCGGCAAAAAAGATTGTATTAAATAAATCGTATTCGCCTTGTGTTGCAGTGCCTTCAAAGTTACCCGCTTTAGCTTGAAACTTATCTAAAATAGTATCTTGGCGCCAATCGATATCAGCAAAGTCGCCCTCAACACCAACACCACCCCAATCTGGGCGCTGTACTTGTGTATGACGGTAATGGTTATTTACTTTATTAACTGCAACACCAAAATCAATACTTAAACTGTCGTCAAAAAAGTACTTACCTGAAATTTGCGTTTGATCGATTTCTGAATCGTATTTATCGTTTGCAAACCAGCTACCAGATAAACGCATAGTACTTGGGTTAAAGTTTTCAATATTACCAATAGCAATACCGGGTAAGTCGCCGGTTAAATCAAGCCCTGAGCGCGAACGTGTGTACGACGGTAACTGAATATTATTACGTGTACCGTGGCGTGGATCAGTTGCTTTCATTGAGGCTTTTGAACTGTGGTGATCAAACTCTAGGTTAAGCTGATCAGACACTGTCCACTCTAAATTAAAGCCTAATGAATCTGTTTTTTCTTCGCGACCCCAAGAACCTACCGTAAGCGACGTATCGCGGTAATCGGCATCACTTTGGATGTCATAAATTTCTGAGTAAATGAGTGGGTACGCGTTAGGCTCGCCCGCCCAAACAGATTCACTTCTGTCGCCAGCGTAGTTAAACCAAACTGAGGCGTCAGTGTGCTGCTCTTCAACGGTTGTTTTAAAGCCCGTGTAATCAAGGGTTGCTGTAATATTTTCAACAGGTTGATATTGAAATACCAACTGACCATTTACACGTTCACGTTGACGTTCTTCAAACACATAACGTGGTTGTTGCGGGTTTGAGTAAGTGCCTGATGTAGGTCTGTTTGCTCCGCCTTCTGCGCCTGCAGGTACACCGCCCCATCCTGTATTTGTGTAATCAGATGCTCTGTAGCCTTGATCTTGAATAAACTGCTGCATACCGCTTTCACGGTCTTGGTAGCTACCTGAAATCGAAATACCAAACTTGTCATCCCCAAATGTTTGCGAATATAAACCGCTTACCTCTGGTGTAATGCTACCCTCGTCGGTTGATTGATCGTCTACAGCTTTTACGCCAAACGATGCTTTTATACCTGGGCTATTTAAAGGTCTGTTTGTTGTTAAGTTTATAGTTGCGCCAATGCCACCTGAGGTAACACTTGCGTCTGATGTTTTATAAACTTGCACGCCCGATACGCTTTCAGATGCGACATTTGCAAAATCAAATGTGCGGTCACCTGTTGTATTTGGAAGTTGGCGGCCATTAATAGTAATTAAGTTATTAGCAGGTCCAAATCCACGTACTGTTACGCGGCTACCTTCACCGCCCGCTCTATCAATTGATACGCCGGTAATACGTTGTAGCGATTCAGCAAGATTGGTATCAGGAAATTTCCCCATATCCTCAGCCGAAATTGCATCGACAATACCAGAAGAGTCGCGTTTAACATCCATAGAGCGTTGCAATGAACCTCTAATGCCGGTTACTTGTATTATTTCTACATCTTCATCGGCAACAGTTTCGGCAGCGTAGCTTTGGTGAGGAAGCGTAACGGTACCCATTGCAGCGAGTATGGCTGTTGAAATTATCTTTTTCTTAAACATCATGATGCCTTTTTCTTATTTAATTATTATTGACGTACTGCAAGACTTTAAGAATTACTCGAAACATAATTGTAAACTATTTGTTTCATTTTACGGTCAATAAATAATTATTGTGTGTGTATGTTTTAAACGTTTTACAAAGACCACAACCAGTTTTAAACATGTGTTACTTAACTAAAAACCGTTAAATAACAGCACGTTTATGCTAATTCTTTGTGCTAATTTTTTGCTTTAAAATATTTTCATTTTGTCATATGTCCTCAGCTTCCTCTTATTTTGACCATTAACAATAAAAATTAATGGTCATATTGACTATATCTTTTTTATGCAAATAAAAGCCGTAGCGGTGCTTACGCAGATAATTTGCAATGTTTGTAACTATTTTTACTAAGCGTGTTCATATGGGCTTATTGTTTGAATTTTTCCGTTTGAGTCGTGCTCAAGCTTAGCCATTTTCATACTGCGTAAATGGGTTTGCCCGCCCGACAACGTACTGTCGTGATAAAATAAAAACCAATCACCATTGTGTTTAACAATTGAGTGATGCGTGGTCCAACCTAGTACTGGGTTTAAAATAACGCCCTGATAGGTATATGGTCCGTATGGGTTATCGCCTGTTGCGTATACAATTTTGTGCGTATCACCCGTTGAATACGAAAAGTAATAAACACCATTGTGTTTGTGTACCCAAGGGCCTTCAAAAAAGCGGCGGTTATTATCGCACACTGTAATTGGCGAGCCGCTCTCATCTAATACAACAACCTCTTTTACGTCTTCGCTTAGGCTGATCATATCTTCAGATAATTTTGCAACACGCGCAGGGATTGCAGGTTCACCATTTTTTGGATACGTGCTTTGTTCATTAAATTCGCTGGTTTGCCAATTTTGTAATTGGCCGCCCCACAAACCGCCAAAATATAAATAATGGCTTGAGTCATCATCTTCAAATACAGCTGGGTCGATACTAAACGTCCCTTGAATGTAATCATCTTCGGCTTTAAATGGACCTGTTGGACTATCACTTTTTGCAACGCCAATTCTAAAAATACCTTGCTGATCGCGCGCCGGAAAATAAAGGTAATACTGACCAAGTTTATGCGCTGCATCGGGTGCCCACATTTGCTTGCTTGCCCATTTTACGTCATCTACACAAAGTGCTACGCCATGGTCTATGGCTTTGCCTGAGCTTTCGTCAAGGGAAAACACATGGTAGTCGCGCATTGCAAAGTGGTCGCCGTTATCATTAATTTCATTTTTTGATTCAATGTCGTGCGATGGATAAATATACACTTTGCCGTTAAACACATGCGCAGACGGATCGGCGGTATACATGTGATCAACTAACACATTATGATTTTGTATTAACGAGTTGGCTCGTTGTAAGTCTTTTAACTGTTTAAGTTCAGCGTCACTTAATCCATTAGATGGGGGTGCTGCTTGTGCTGTATTTTGCATTTTTACTCCTAGTATTGCCTGCCCACTTTGCACTTTTAAAAGGTGCAAAGTGGACTGCTAAATTAGTTTATGGTTTTGTTATCAGCCAGCTGCGTTTGAATGCGCTTTACCTCAGGCTCGGTAAGTTTGTAACGTGTTATAAAAATTAAACATGCCACGGTACAAATTACTGGAATGCCAGCAAAGGCGAGTAAAATGCCTGATAACGTGTGTTCTGATTGCTCTTGATTAGGCACGTATGCATAGCCAGATAATATCCACCCTGCAATAGCACCGCCAATTGCAAAGCCTAATTTTATTGCTAATAAATGACCCGAAAACGTAACAGCGGTTAATCGGCGACCAACTTTTAATGCGCCGTAGTCAACCGTATCTGCCACCATCGAAAACATAATTGGGGTAATTATCATGTGGGCAAAGTTAGCAATAAAGTAGACGATAAAAATGGTGACTATGGCGTCGCTCTCAAGTACGTAAAACATGCTGTGAGAAATAATTACGACCACTAAAGCGACTATAAATAGTGTTTTCTTTTCAATAAATTTGGTTAAAAAGTTGGTAGACACAGCGCCCAATACTGAGCCAATTGCTGAGAGTGTTAAAAAGTTAGAAGTAAGTGAGGCTTCTCCTACGTAGTACTTAATATAATGCGGTGCTACTGAGGCTCTAACGCCAATTAATATTAATGTTGCTAGGCTTATAACGGCTATAACAACCCATTGATCGTTTTTAAATAAGCTTAAAAATTCAAGGAAAGCATTCTTTTTACTTTGCGCGGGTTTAACTTGTTTGGTTTCTTTGGTCATTTTAAAACACAGTAAAAAACAAGCCGCAGCAAGTCCGCCTAAAAACACCATGGCTAGCGGGTAACCTACTACATCGTCTCCGTCACCAAAAAAAGCAACCAGCTTAGGCAGTGCCCATACAATTACAAGTAGTGCAGCCATTGCCATTGCAAATCGATATGACTGAAGCGATGCACGCTCTTTAGGGTCGTTTGTCATTACTGCGCCAAGTGCGCCGTACGGTATATTAATGGCGGTATAACATGTCATTAAAAGTCCGTAAGTAAAGTAGGCATATATAAGCTTGCCCGTGGAATCAAAATCTGGGGTTATGAATGCTAAGCAAGCAAACACACCGTAAGGCACGGCTAAAAATAATATATATGGGCGGTAAGAGCCCCAACGGCTGCGCGTTCTATCGGCAATGCTGCCCATTATAGGGTCGGTAATACCATCAAATAAACGAACCGCTAATAATAAGGTACCCGCAGCGGCTGCAGATAAACCGTAAACATCGGTATAAAATATCAACATAAAGTTAGCGACCATTTGAAATACAATATTACTGGCTGTATCACCAAGGCCGTACCCTATTTTTTCTTTAATTGTGAGTGTGTGTTTTGTGTTGTTCATGTGTGCTCAATTTTCAATGCAAATCGATATAGTCAAAAATACTATATGCATTTTTAGCGCATGTAAACATTTATGTTACATTTTTAATTTGCTAGTAATGTATTTAATACACGACGCTAATTAGCCGTTAAATTTACTAACATACAAAGGTATTATCCGTTCAATAAAAAACCAATACCAAACCAAAATCGAATATCGGCGTGAACGCGTAAAAACAGGTACAGTTTATAAAGTGAGTAATTAAATAGATGTGATTGTTTTAAATAGGAATTATAAAAGCTTTTTATTTGCGCTTTACCCACCTTTTATATACCCTTAATAGTCTTTATAACAATATCTACGTATAGCTTTGGCTGAGTAATTTATGCACTATAAAACATCAAACATTTCTAACAACATCGACGAAGAATCGATTCCTGATGACTGCATTAGCAATCTAACCGTAGATAATATTGTATTTGCTATTCATGAAGGTAAGTTAAAGGTGTTGCTGGTTAAATATAACCGCGGCCTTGCAACAAGCCAGTGGGGTTTAATTGGTCATTGGGTTCGAAAGAATGAAAACCTAGATTCAGCCGCACTTCGTGTCGTTAAAAGTACAACCGGTGTTGAAAACCTGTATTTAGATCAGTTAGGTGCTTTTGGTAACGTAGACCGCTACCCTGCCAGACGTATTATTACCATTGTTTATTATTCGCTCGTTCGCTTTGAAGAAACCAACCTTGTGAGCGGCGACAATGCTTTAGAGTGTGAATGGTTTGATGTAAATAGTGTACCGGCTTTAATGTTTGACCATGCTGATATTTTAAAAAGCGGCTTAGACTACTTACGCTACAAAGTAAGACACGAGCCTATTGGTTTTAGCTTACTCCCTGAAAAATTCACCCTGCTTGAGCTACAAGGAATTTACGAGTCGATTTTAAATAAATCACTCGATAAACCTAACTTTAGACGTAAGTTTCAAAAAATGAACTTATTAATAAACTGCAAAGAAAAACAAACCAACGTAGCTCACAGAGCCGCAACGCTTTATCGTTTTGACATAAACGTGTACGAAAAATTAAGAGAGTTTGGTTTTACGTTTGAGTTTTAATTGCTTAAGAACCTTATTGTTTTGAGGTTTACTCTTTATGAACTAACTGCATATTGCTAAAGTGTATGCGTTACTTACAATTTATTCCCATTATCAATGCACACTAATCAAAAAGGAGCTTTTTACTTGAAACTTACGCCGCCCTAGGCAACCACTCCCTTTTTCATCAGCACGTTGCGTGCACCCTTAATCGCCATCTGCGCGAGAATCATTGTTATTTAAATAAAATACTCCCCTATACTTTGGGAAACTAACTAATTAGGTTTATTACATGTTTGATCACGTAAAAAGAGATTGGCTCTCTAATGTTCGTGGTGATGTGCTTGCTGGTATTGTTGTGGCGCTTGCCCTAATACCGGAAGCTATTGCCTTTTCTATTATTGCGGGTGTTGATCCTAAAGTGGGTTTATACGCCTCATTTTGTATTGCGGTTATTATTGCCTTTGTAGGCGGACGCCCTGGCATGATATCGGCTGCTACCGGTGCAATGGCGCTGTTAATGGTGACGCTGGTTAAAGATCATGGTCTGGAATACTTACTGGTTGCTACCTTACTTACTGGTGTACTACAAATATTTGCAGGCTTTTTAAAGCTCGGTGAATTAATGCGGTTTGTATCGCGTTCTGTTGTAACAGGGTTTGTAAATGCGCTGGCGATTTTAATATTTATGGCACAGTTACCTGAGCTTACCAATGTTACTTGGCATGTTTACGCCATGACTGCTGCAGGCTTAGGTATTATTTACTTATTCCCATACATTCCAACTATTGGCAAAATACTTCCCTCTCCTTTAGTGTGTATTGTTGTTATTACACTGGTTTCACTGTTTTTGGGTCTTGATATAAGAACCGTTGGCGACATGGGCGAACTGCCAGACACCCTACCTATATTTTTATGGCCCGATGTACCACTAACACTCGAAACACTGCAAATTGTTTTACCGTATTCAATTGGTCTTGCGGTTGTGGGCTTACTTGAATCAATGATGACCGCCACCATTGTTGATGACTTAACTGATACAACGAGCGATCGTAATAAAGAATGTAAGGGCCAAGGTATTGCTAATATTGGCGCAGGTTTATTTGGTGGTATGGCGGGTTGCGCCATGATTGGACAGTCAATCATTAACGTTAAATCGGGCGGTCGTGGACGACTTTCAACCTTTATTGCTGGTTTATTTTTAATCATCATGGTGGTGTTTTTAGATGAGTGGCTGCGTTTAATTCCTATGGCGGCATTAGTTGCAGTAATGATTATGGTGTCGATTGGTACATTCTCTTGGGCATCAGTTAAAGATTTAAAAAAGAACCCTCTTTCGTCAAACGTAGTGATGATTTCAACCGTTATTGTGGTTGTTGCCACGCATAATCTTGCCATTGGTGTTTTAGTTGGCGTATTGCTAGCTACGTTGTTTTTTGCGAACAAAATTGGTCGCTTTATGGTTGTTACAACTAAGCACGATGAAACTAAAAACCTAGTAACTTATGAAGTTGTAGGCCAGGTATTTTTTGCCTCAGCTGAGCAGTTTATAGCGTCGTTCGATTTTAAAAATGCGGTTTCTAACGTAGTAATTGATTTAACCCATGCCCACTTTTGGGATATAACCGGTGTATCGTCACTCGATAAGGTGGTTATTAAGTTTAGACGCGAAGGCGCAACAGTTAATATTGTTGGTATGAATAGCGCAACCGAAACAGTTGTTGATAAGTTTGGCGTACATAACGACCCCAAAGAAGTCGATAAACTACTTGGCGGTCATTAAGGAGAATGTAATGGAAAAAATAATTACCTGTATCGATGGCTCTGTCATTACACACGCTGTAACCGAAGCTGCTATTTGGGCTTCAAAAAAGCTAGATAAATCAATTAGCTTTATACATATGCTTGAAAAAATACAACAAACTAATGTAGGTAACTACACCGGTACAATTGGTTTAGGTGCCCAATCGGCTTTGCTTGAAGAAATGACAAAACTCGATGAACACCGTAGTAAAGTTTCTTTAAAACTAGCAGATGAATTACTCGACTCGGTTGCTGTACAAGCAAAAATTGCTCATATTCAAAACTATGAATTAATTAAACGTCACGGTGATGTAATCGACGCTATTATTGATTTTAAAGATGATACTCGCTTAATCGTTATTGGTCGAAATGGTGTTGATCATCGTGTTGATTTAAATGCACTTGGTTCACACATCGAAACGCTCGTGCGTAGCGCCTCGCAACCAATATTGCTTATTTCTAAAAAGTTTAAGCAGCCTAAATCATTTATGATTGCGTACGATGGTCGCGAAACAGCCGACAAAGCACTGCAACAAGTCATTGATGGCGGTTTATTACATGGGCTTCATTGTCATTTAGTGAGTATTAATAATAATGAGAAGAACTTAGAAGAGAAGTTTCTTAACGCTCAATTTAAACTCAGTAGTATGGGTTTTGAAGTGTCTGCAAGCTTTTTAGAGGGCAATGTTTTTGACTCGTTAATGCAATACAAAGAACAAAATAATGTAGAGTTAATTGTAATGGGTGCGTTTGGGCACTCTAAACTAAGGCAGTTTTTTGTAGGTAGTAACACCATTAAAATGCTCGAAAACAGCGATGTGCCAGTGGTTATTTTAAAGTAAGGACCATTTTTAAATAAGGATTGGTTTTAAATAAGTTTTAGAATCCCATACAAAAAGCCTAAAATCACTTAACTGATTTTAGGCTTTTTGTTTTTGGCTTAGGTTGGGTTTTAGTTTTAGTTTTAAATTTAAAGTAAGGTTTAGAGTGGCTTTACTTTTTAGCTTCAAACTTTTCAAATAAAAACTGAATAAACGACGTAACCTTTTGAGCCACAAACTTTCTATGCGGATAAATAGCAAATAAGCCAAACTCAAAGGTTTTATAACCTTGCATAACCTGTACAAGCTTACCCGATGCAATATCGTCTCTCACCACTATCTCAGGAATTAAGCCAATACCGCCACCTGCTACAACCACCTCTTTTACAGCTTGCGGATTATTAACCGAAACACGCGAGTTTACGCTTGCCGTTAATGCCTCACCACTAGGTGAAATTAAAGGCCAATGGCGACCTATTTTAAAGTTGCTATCAATCACTGTGGCGTGTTGTTCAAGCTCATCAACACTCGCTGGTGCGCCAAAGCGCTGAATATATTCGGCTGACGCACATAAAATTAAAGGGTAACTGGTAATTTGCCTCGCGATTAAATTAGAGTCAGACATACTGCCAATTCTAATTGCTAAATCAACCCCCTCTTCTAGCAAATCAATTGTTTTGTCTGAAAGCACTAAATCAATACTTAAATCAGGATATCGGCTTAGTAACTCAGGCATTAACGGCGCAAGGTTTGATTCACCAAACGACACCGGCGCACTCACCCGAAGCTTGCCGCTGGCAAGGGCTGTTTGACCCGATAAGTTATCGAGCATTTCGCTGTAGCTTTCAATTACCGGCACTACGCTTGCGTAATAACTTTGCCCCGCCTCGGTAATCGAAATTCTGCGCGTGGAACGATTAAATAATCTAACCCCTAAGTCTTGCTCTACAATGCCCACATATTTACTAACCAGCGCCTTTGAAAGCCCTAGTCTGTCGCCTGCGGCTGTAAAAGAGCCTGTTTCAACAACCGCGATGATTGTTTTAATGCCAATAATAGTATCCATGATTGTCAATATAGCATTGACATTTATTCCTTACTAGCTCGGTTTTTCAAAACTGATAATAGTGAAAGAATAGCGTTATTAAAAATCACTATTCAAATTAAAAACAGGACAACCCATGAGCAACTTAACGCTATATCGTTTTACTTTATCTGGTCATTCTCATCGTGCAGAGCTATTTACATCGCTTTTAAAGCTTGATGTAAATATGGTTGATGTGGCACTGCAAGACGGCGCACAAAAGCACGATGACTTTCTAAAAATGAATATTTTTGGACAAGTACCGGTGCTTAAAAACAACGACGACATTATTAACGATTCAAACGCTATTTTAGTGTACTTAGCACAAAAATTTGATGCTAACAGAACCTGGTACCCTGAAGATGTAACTGTTCAAGCGCATATTCAGCGCTGGTTGAGCGTTGCTGCAGGGCTTGTGGCTTCAGGTCCGTGTTCGGCGCGTTTAGTTACTGTATTTGGCGCAGAGCTTGATCATCAAAACGCGATAAACATTGCCCACACATTATTTAAAACAATGGATGCGTATTTACAAAATCGCGAGTACTTAGTAGGCACTCAGCCAACTATTGCCGACATTGCCAACTTTTCTTACATAGCGCACGCACCAGAGGGCGGCGTATCGCTTGAGCAATACCCAAATATTTTAAGATGGTTAAGCAACATTCGAAAACTTGATGGTTTTATAGCAATGCCTGAAACAAAAGCAGGTTTGTTGGCTTAGTCGTTCAAGTATTTAAGAGTGTTTTATAAGAGGCTTAATAGCCTCTTTTTTTGTTCTTGTTTAAGTGGAATCTGAAAAGCTAGTCTATAGTATTTATAATTGGCAATAGGTTTTAGAGTTTGGTATTAATAGTTAGCTATGGCTTTAGGGCTTTTATATCTAAATAATAGAACCTTGGAAACTAAACGATAAGGATGATCACCGTGCTCATTACCGCTAATAAAATTATAAAACTCTTAATAATGTGTATTACGATGTCTTTGACGTTTTTTTTATTACGTGGGTTATTCGGTGAAGACGAACTAATTTTAACTAATTTGTTCCCTTATTTACTATCCTCCGCAATTGGTATAACTTTGGTTTCTTTATACCTATATTATTTCCCTAGTCAGAAAAAAGTTAAATTTTTTTCATTTTTTATCCCTGGTATGATTTTGATGCTGTTATTAATACCAACTGGCTTATCTCAAATATGGCTAATTGATGAACTAATATTGCTCTTATGTTTTATATTCGGTGGACAAGAGCTTATAAAGACTAAAAAGTGAATGAAAATCGTTTAGTACTAAACAAGTTAACTACCCATAATAAACGTTATGCCTCTTGTAGGCTCACTTAACATCGAATTGGATCAAAGGTATATGAATAATACTGATTACTCACAATACTCAAAAGAGGAGCTTTTTGAAGCTTTAGGAAGCATTGACTATGAGTTGTATGCTTCTAATGCGCTTAACGCTTATAGTATGCTTTTAACTAAGTTTGATGTAAGCGATAACGAAATAACAAAGCGATATAGTGGCGATAGCCTAATAGCTTCAATTTTCAAATTATGCTTATTCCCTCTTGCTAATAATTCTTCATCTTCAAGTACGGATTTAAGAAATAAAATTGCTACGATCAAAATCGCACATGAAGAAGCCTGTTCATAACCACAAATGTTTTACTAACCCATCGAAATTTAAGTAGCTTGAGGGCTACAGCTCTAAATCAAGTTCATCAACGCCTTTAGCCGGTACGGCGCAGCAAATCAGCGCCTGCCCTACCTCTACTGGATAACTTACGTTATTGCGATAAACCACAGCACCTGCGTTTATTTTTACGGCGCAACTGCCGCAGCTGCCGTTTCGACAACCAAACTCAGGTTCTAAACCATGAGCTTCGGCTACATTAAGTATAGTGTTGTCGCCTTTATTCCAGCGCTGTTCAAAGCCCGATTTACTAAATTTAATTACAGTGTTGTCTGCTTCCTCAACACTAATCTCTTTGGTTTTATTAGGTGCTTCGTTTGTGTTAAGCACTTTGCGCTTAATACTGGAGGGTCCAAATGCTTCCGCAAATATGTTTTTGTCCTGCACACCGAGCAATAACAGCTCGTTATATACGTGTTGCATAAACGCAGCAGGTCCGCATAAAAAGAACTCGTAATCATCAAGTGGTAAATAATACCTAAACACATCCGCATTTATGCGCCCTTTTAAATTAAAGCTCTGATCTTTTAAATTAAAGCTATTATCTTTTAAATCAAAAATGTCGTCTTGTTTTTCATTAAGCTCAGACTGCGATAAAAGTGAGTAGTAATCAATTGCCCCGCCGCTCGTATCTGCTAGTGCTTTTAACTCGTTATAAAAAGCACGCTGCTGTTTATTTTTAGCACTGTGGAAAATATGCAGGGGGCGTGTATAGCGGGTTCTTAACCCTTCATTGGCAATGTGTTTAGCCATTGAAATCATAGGTGTAATGCCTATTCCGCCACCAATGAGTACCGCAGGCTTGGTACTAGTCGGGTCAATAAAAAACTGCCCTTGTGGGTATTTAGCTAAAATAACGTCGCCTACTTTTACGTTATTATGAAAGTAGTTAGACACCTCGCCACTGAGTTCTTTTTTAATCGATAACCGATAAAATAGTTCATGAGGGCTCGATGACACGGTGTAGGTTCTAATAACGACTTTGCTATTACTGTTATTGCTATTACCACTACTTTTACTTGGTATTTGTACGGTTAAGTGCTGCCCAGCTTTAAACGGTAGCAAGGTTGTATTGTTATGCCCTTCTAAATAAAATGATGTAATTACATCACTTTCTTTCGTTATTTTAGTTACTTTTAAAGGCTGCCAAGTATGTTTTAGTTTTTCGGCTTGTTTGTTTTTATCAGCCTCAAGCCACGTGCCCGTCATTTTAGTGTTAGGGGAATAAGCATCAAATTTAGCACTAAACGGGAGTAAGTTTTTAAGCCACATTCCTTTAGTGAGGGTAAATTTCCAGCCTCGGTCTGCGCCAATAAAGCCTTCAAGCTCTGGGTGCCCGTCCCATAAAATTTCAACGCTGCCGGTAAGCATTAATACATTACCCGTGTCAAAATCAGGAAATAACAAACCTGCTTTTGGGTTTAATAAAAAGTTACCCAAGGTATTAAAAAAATTGTTACCTGCGTAATCAGGAATCGTTAATGTATTGCCTTTTCGCTTTACAAAGCCCGGCAACCCACCACGGTGAGAAACATCAACACCTTCAATTTTTGGATTGTTTTTTGCGGTTATAAAACTCGATACAAAAAATGTATCGGTTGTGTCAATTAACACACTAGCTGCGTTATCAAGTGTATTAAATTCAACTTTTTGTACTGCACTACTTTTAACTAAAGGATCTCTATTAAACGTTAAGTCGCGCGTTTGAATATACTGTGGGCAATTTCCAAAGGATTGATCAACATTAAAACTCACCTGATTATCGTCAATTGCCTCACCTACGCGCACATTTAAACGGTTACGCCTACGCGTGCCCAGCTCAATGCCTAATAAACCAATTGGCGAGCCGACAATATTTAACGTGTTATGTAAGGGGTCGTTTTTATCAACCGCGTGCTTCATTAATAACGACGTAGGAGTTGGGGTGCTTAAAAAGCCTGACTGTCCTGAAACAATAGATACCCACGGATTAGCATTTTCATCAACACTGCCTGCAACCACAAATGGTAACTGCTCAAAAAAGGCTTGATGCTGCTTTGGCATAAATGAGCGCACGGCACGTTTGCCAAATGTTTCCATTATTTCTCGTTTACCGAGTTTGTCTTGTATTGCCAGCTCGCCTTCGTGAAAAGGTGAAGCATCTATTGAGTTTGTATTTATCATTTTGCTCGTAATTCGTGTGCGTATTTCATGGGATAAATTTAACCCAATACACAATGAATGATAATGGGTGTTTTATTGACTGATAATGCACAAAACAATGACAATACTTGCACCCTCTTAGTGCCAGGCGCGCACCAACATATAACAAAATAGGTTTTATCCTCACTCTAAAAACACATTAAATACTATTTAAACAATAACTTAAAAAACTGGCTGTATTTTTGCAAACATTCTATTAACAAGCCCGTTTTACTTACGGCAAAAATTTAGGTTGTGAGCACAATAGCTATTAGCAACCATCGGCAAAGAAGCCCGCACACAGTTATGCATATTGCGTATTTGTGGCGGGCTTTTTTGTTATTTGTATTTAAACCGTCACTTTAAGGAATGCCCTATGCAAACCTCGCAAAAAATACTCATTATTGGTAATGGTATGGTCGGACACCACTTTGTTGAGCAAATGCGCCAAAGCGATGCCAACGCAGACATTACTGTACTTTGCGGAGAAGCAAATCTTGCATACGATCGCGTGTACTTATCAAGTGTATTTGATGGCAAAACCGCCGCCGATTTAGCACTTACCACTCACGACAACTACAAACAGCTTAATATTAATGTGCATACCAGCCAGTGGGTTGAAGGCATTGATAGAACAGCAAAAATAGTGACCACATTAACAGGTGAGCAATACCCGTACGACAAACTTATACTTGCAACAGGTTCATTTCCGTTTGTGCCGCCTATAAAAGGTAACGACCAACCCCATTGTTTGGTGTATCGCACATTAGAAGATTTAGAACAAATAAAAGCCAGTGCCGCTGTAAGTAAAAGCGGTGTTGTTATTGGCGGTGGTTTGTTGGGGCTTGAAGCCGCAAACGCCATTAAGCAACTAGGGCTTGATACCCACGTAGTTGAATTTGCGCCACAACTTATGGCTGTTCAACTTGATGGACAAGGCGGTACGCTACTAAAAAATAAAATAGAAAAACTTGGCGTAACGGTACACACATCAAAAGCAACCAGCGAAATAGTAAAAGGCGAAACCAGTCGCTTTAGATTAAATTTTTCGGATGAGTCATTTTTAGAAACAGACCTAATTTTGTTCTCTGCCGGTATTCGCCCGTATGATCAGCTAGGTAAAATTGCTGATTTAGAACTGGGTGAACGCGGCGGTATTATTATTAATAATCAATGCCAAACGTCAGATCCTGATATTTTAGCCATTGGTGAATGTGCCCTGTGGGACAAAAAACTATTTGGTTTAGTAGCACCGGGTTACAACATGGCGCGCGTTGCAGCGAGTCAATTAAGTGGTGGCGAGCTTGAGTTTTTAGGTGCCGATATGAGCACCAAACTTAAGCTATTAGGCGTGGAAGTAGGCTCAATTGGCGACGCTCATGCAAAAACGCCAGACTGTAAAGAGCTTATATATCAAGACGCTATTCGCGGCTGTTATAAAAAAATAATACTAAGTGAAAAAGGCGATAAATTACTGGGCGCTGTACTTGTTGGCGATACCAGCGATTACGATACTTTATTACAGTACATGCTTAACGACATGGACTTACCAGAAAACCCTGAGTGTTTAATTTTACCAGACAGCAGCGGCGCGCCGTCGTTATCTGGCAGTGCCCTACCCGACACCGCCACTATTTGTTCGTGTCACAATGTGAGTAAAGGCGACATTGTAGGTGCAATTGATGGCGGCTCATGCGATTTAGCCTCGGTAAAATCATGCACTAAAGCAGCAAGCGGCTGTGGCGGTTGTGCTGCGTTACTAAAATCAGTTGTTGATAACGAATTAGCAAGTCGCGGAGTTGAAGTTAACAACCATGTATGTGAGCACTTTGCGTATTCACGCCAAGAACTACTGCACATGGTAAAAGTAGAAAGCATTAAAAGCTTTGATGACTTACTAACTAAACACGGCAGCGGTCATGGCTGTGAAATATGTAAACCTGCCATTGGCTCTATTTTAGCCTCAACATGGAACGACTTTATTTTAGAACCCGCCCATGTTGGCTTGCAAGACACTAACGATACGTACCTAGCAAATATGCAAAAAGATGGTTCGTACTCTGTAGTACCCCGTATTGCTGGTGGCGAAATAACGCCCGACAAACTCATTGTAATTGGACAAGTAGCAAAAGACTTTAACCTGTACTGCAAAGTCACTGGTGGTCAGCGTATTGATTTATTTGGTGCGCGCTTAGAAGAGCTCCCTGTTATTTGGGAGCGACTTATTGAAGCCGGATTTGAGACAGGTCATGCTTATGGTAAGTCTCTTAGAACCGTTAAATCGTGTGTGGGTAGTACGTGGTGTCGTTATGGTGTGCAAGACAGCGTTGGACACGCAATAGAAATAGAAAACCGCTACAAAGGACTTCGTGCACCGCATAAATTTAAAATGGCGGTATCGGGTTGTACCCGCGAATGCGCCGAAGCACAAAGTAAAGATATTGGCATTATAGCTACCGAAAACGGCTGGAACTTATACGTGTGTGGTAATGGCGGTATGCGCCCTCGCCATGCTGATTTATTTGCAACCGATTTAGACACGCCAACACTGATTAAATACATTGACCGCGTGATTATGTTTTACATTAAAACAGCTGACAAATTACAACGTACGTCGGTATGGATGGAAAATCTTGAAGGCGGTTTAGACTACCTTAAAAGTGTCGTCATTGACGACAGCTTAGGCATTTGCGATGAGCTAGAAGCGCAAATGGAATTAATTACACAAACCTATGCGTGTGAGTGGAAAAAAGCCATTGAAAGCCCAGATGCTGCCAAACGATTCCGCCAGTTTGTTAATAGCCCCGAAACCGACGACAACATTTTATTTGTGCAAGAGCGTAACCAAATTCGCCCTGCTACAGAAGCCGAAAAACGTGAGCAACGTAATACACAAAACCGTATTCCAGTAATGGAAGTTGAAGAGGAGCAAGCTGATGTCTTGGCATAATATTGGAACAATCGACAACCTAGTGGCTAATAGCGGCGTATGCGCATTAGTTAATAATCAGCAAGTGGCTATTTTTTACATTCCACAAAATCCAACGGCTGTGTTTGCCATTAGCAACTACGACCCGATTGGCAAAGCCAATGTATTATCGCGTGGCATTATTGGCTCAATCGACAATAAATTAGTTGTCGCATCGCCTTTATATAAGCAACACTTTTGCCTAGAAACAGGCGAATGTTTAGAAGCAGAAGCAATACACTTACCGGTTTTTAATGCAAAAATTGAAGACGGAAGTGTATTTATAAGCTCTGAACCAAAAGTTACAACAGCTGTGGCTTAGGGGAATAGTATGAGTGTATTGTCTTATTTTTCGGGTATTGAAAACGTGTGGCTAAATAAGCTTGTTACTAAGCTAACAAGCTCAAATGATCGCAGTGCTAAAAGCGGCAACGTTTATATAATTGGTGCGGGCCCAGGAGACGCAGAGCTAATTACGGTAAAAGCGCAGCGATTAATTAATACCGCCGATATTGTTTTATACGATTGGTTAGTAAGCGATGATTTATTAAAAACGCTTCCTAAAAAAGCACAGCGAGTATTTGTAGGTAAACGTGCTGGTAAGCATTCGATGACCCAAGCTAACATTTGCGAACTACTGGTTAAATACGCGCAACAGGGCTTAAACGTAGTGCGTTTAAAAGGCGGCGATCCGAGTATATTTGCACGTATTAACGAAGAAGCCGATGCGCTAACTAAGCATAATATTAATTTTGCTATTGTTCCGGGTGTAACAACAGCTTGTGCTACTTCTGCTTATACGGGTATTCCGCTCACTGCACGCGATGTAGCGCGTAGTGTTACATTTTTAACGGCGCAGTTTGCCGATCCTAACAAGCAACCTCATTGGCAAAATTACGCGTTTATGCCTGCAAACAACAACCCCACTTTAGTGGTTTATATGGGGCTTTCGCGCTTACAAACGCTAAGCAACGGTTTGCAATCAGTGGGCTGGCCAAGTAATACACCCATTGCACTAATAGAGAATGCCACTACCACTAAGCAAAAAGTAATTACCAGTACGCTTGAGCATGTTGTAAGTGAGCATGCTAAACACAACCTTCAAGGTCCTACCCTTATTATGATTGGTGAAGTAATAAATCATAAAATGGCAATTAGCCCTGAGTTATTAAACAGTATAAATGTTAACGCATGATACAAAATGAATAATGCACTTTTCGCGCTTACTACCTCCCCAGGAGTAGGCGCTTTTTTTGTTTTTAATTTGGGTTCAAGTTGTGTGCAATAACATGTTTAAATGCACCAAATAAGTTAAAAGTAATGGCAATTTAAATTATAGAAATACAGTGATAAACAAAAATTACACTTTAAGCAATTGTATTAGCTTGATTTTAAATTCAATGATGAAATTTATTAATGATTGGAACAGTGGTTGCACTTTAAAAACAAAAAAGTGTGGAATAATACCAATGGCGACAAGCAATCCTCTCACAAAACAGTTTTTATTAGCAGCAAAGTATCAAGAAATACACGCGCTAAAGCAATTACAAAACAGTTGTGCCTCGCTTACTAAATTAGGCGATTTTGTACATCAGTTACAAAAAGAACGCGCAATGAGTAATATATTTTTGGCCTCAAATCGAGAGCGATTTAAAACCCAATTACAAGAACAAATCCCTTTAAGCGACAGCGCACAAACTGCATTTTATGATTCTCTTAAACAAACATTTATAAACGACAACGCCGATACTGGCCATACTCGGTTATTTAATTTAATTACCTATAGCTTACAAGCACTCGATGCATTACCGGTATTGCGCAAGCAAATAGCACAACAAAACATTAGTGCGGTACATGCTACGCAGTCATTCACTCAGTTAATTGCTAGTTTACTCAATATTATTTTAGAGGCAGCTGATGGCGCAAGCGATCCCAAAATAACGCGCTTATTAGTCGCATTTTTTAATTTTATGCAAGGTAAAGAATACGCAGGACAAGAGCGTGCCTGTGGTGCACAAGCATTTGCAGCGAGTAAATTTACCACAGAACAAAAACAACAACTCGCGCATTTTGTACAAGAGCAAAACCACAGCTTTGACTTTTTTAATGAGTACGCCGATGCGCACCTTTTAAAATGTTTTGGCACACTAACAACGCATCAGGTTAATAATCAGGTAGAGCAACTTAGAAGTTTACTGCAAAAGCTCGATGACGAGAACGCTCAACCGCTCTCACAACTGAGCGAAGTATGGTACGAAGTAACCACTACGCGCATAGATATAATGCACAAAATTGAACAAAATATAGCAGATCAGTTAATTGATACCGCAGCAATGCAAATAGCCTGTGCTCAACGTAGCTTAAATACAAATAAGCAGGTACTTAACAATATGGTAGAGCAACACATAGCCCCTACTTTTGGCCAATTAGCCGTTAAGCAACCAGAGCCAGAAGTGAGCCAAAACATAGCGGCCGATAAGCTCAATAGTAATAAAAGTATGTACGATTTAATTATCGAGCAAAGCCAGCATATTAAACAAATAAACCAAGCGTTACTTGATGCTAAAAAAGTAATTAGTGAGCAAAAGGTAATTCACCAAGCCAAGTACATACTTATTGAGCAGTTAAAGCTCACTGAAGAGCAAGCCCATAAACAGCTACAAAAACAAGCAATGGATACGCATAAAACCTTATTTAGCGTAGCGCAAACAATTATACAAATGAGCGATTAAATATGCTGTTTTTACTTGGGCATGTTGATCTTTAGTAAGAACACTACCCAACATAATACTTATTTATTCAGTCATAAATTTCACGATCAGACTTAGTTTTACCTTATTAGAAAATAGATTCATAAGCTACTGACTATAATAAGGTAAGGCTTTAATTTGGCGTTAATTTATAAAGTGAATAATTCAACACATTCAAAATAATCAACTACAATAAGTTAATCATTTGTTGCATCTCATTTTAATGAGGCATATTTATTTAATACTGTTGTAGGAGTTTGAATGCCCAATGTAGAGAGTTATTTAGAAGGTGTATCATTAATAGATGAGCAGCAATTAACGACTTCTCTTGATAATGACATTCAAACAAGCTTAAAAAGCTTTGCTGAGCTAATTTTAAACATTTTTGATGCAAGCTCATTCTCTATTGTTGCTAACCTGCCTCAACGTGCTGTCGAGCTATATAAATCAGGTTCAAAAATAACAGTAGCTAAAGAGCAACTATCTGATGACGTTTTTAATGAATCGATTATCGAGCATGCTCCTAAAATATTTAGAGTGGTATCACCTATTATTTTGCCCTCAAACCTTAAATTTGGATGGTTTATATTTGACCGAGCAAGTGATTCACTACTTACCGAAAAAGAAAAATTAATCTTAAATAGTTTACAAAAAAACTTTGTTAATCAGTTAGTCCAACGTAAAAATTCATTAGATAAAATAAACAGTTCTAAGTTTCACTCAACAATTAGCGAGCTAAAAAAAGACGAAACTGAAAAAGATCGCCTAATCAAAAAATTACAAAAAATGAGCGATGAACTAGATGAATTTACCAGTATTGCTTCACACGATCTAAAGTCACCATTAAATGCTATAAAACGTTTATTAGAGTGGATTTATGATGACTGTAAAGATTTACTCCCTCAAGAGCACCTAGAAAACTTTCAGCTTGTGCTCAGCCGGGCTAATAGAATGCAAGTACTGCTAGAAGATTTACTAAGCTACTCGAGAATAAATAGCTGTGATTCAACTCATGCAAACATATCTTTAGAAAGTATTTACCAAGATATAGAACAAATTTTAGAAGTTCCACAAGCTGTCACTGTTGATATACACGCCAATAACGAAGTACTCGATATACCGCTGATCCCTTTTAAAACTGTTTTTCAAAATCTTATTAGTAATGCAATAAAACATAACAATAAAGAGCACCCGGTTATCGATATTTCACTTATCCCCTCTAATCAATATTACATTATTGAGATAACAGATAATGGCCCTGGAATTGACCCTAAATATTTTTCACTCATATTTAAGTTATTTCAGACATTGCAATCTCGAGATGATGTTGAAGGGAGCGGCATAGGACTCTGTATTGCCAATAAGCTCATTATTAATTATGGGGGCAAAATTGAAGTAGCCTCCGATGGGGAACTTGGCAGTACATTCACTATTTTTTGGCCCAAAGTTTAACTATGAAATTATCAATTATAAACGAGCATCATGTAGATGCTGCTCTTAGAAGGAACTTATGAATATTTTAATTGTTGATGATGACTTAGTTGATCGCAAATTAATTAAAAAAATGCTTATTTCTGATGGCTCTCATCATCATGACATTACCGAGGTAACGTGCGTATCCGAGGGTTTGAAAGCCATTGAAGACACGCACTTTGATATAATACTACTCGATTATAATATGCCTAAAGAAGATGGCATTGAAATGCTAATTGAAATGCGTGCAAAGCCTAAACTCGGTAACACCGCAATTATCATGATTAGCTCCTCAGAGAACTCAGCTTTGGCTATTGAGTGTATAGAAGCAGGCGCTCAAGACTTTTTACCAAAAGGTGATATAACGAGGGATAGTTTAAATAAAGCGCTTATATATGCCAAAAAACGCTTCGAAGCAGAACAACGTATGCACAACAGTTATCTTGCTGTAAAGCACATGGCTGAGAGGGATCAGCTTACTGGTTTGTCTAATCGATATCATTTTGAAGAAATACTAAAAGTAATGATAGCTAACAATAAACGTGCTAAAAACTGCGTGGCGTTACTTGCTTTAGATTTAGATAACTTCAAAAATATTAATGATACGCTTGGGCATAGTGTCGGTGACGAAATTTTAATACAAACAGTAGAAAGGATTCATAGTTGCCTGAGGCAAAACGAAGGATTTGCACGCTTAGGAGGCGATGAATTTGCAGTTATAATAGGTGGAATTTGCAACATTAATCAAATAGGTATGATAGCAAATAGAATTTTAGCTGAAGTTTCTAAACCCTTTTTACATGAAGGCAGAACTTTAAATTGCAGTGTTAGCATTGGAAGCGCCATATACCCAAATGATGCTACTGAATCTCATGAACTGCTAAAATGTGCTGATATTGCAATGTATCGCTCAAAGCAAAGTGGTAAAAGTAGAATAAGCTTTTACAAAGAGCAATATCAATATGAATTTAGTCGTCGGGTAGATATTCAAAATAGTATAAAAGAGCATATAGAGGAAAAAAACTTTAGGTTATTTTATCAACCTGTTTATTGTTCAAAAACACAAATAATGACAGGTGTCGAAGCCCTTATCCGTTGGCCAGATACAACCGTTAATTATACCCCCGATGAGTTTATTCCTATTGCTGAAGAGTGCCGATTAATAGCGCCCCTTGGAAAATGGATAATTGCGAGCGCTTTAGAGCAGTTATCTTTGTGGCAGAAAGACTATCAAACGCCGTTAACTCTATCTATTAATATTTCACCGATACAGCTGCAAAGAGAAGTTTTACAAACGTATCTATTAGAGACGGTCGAAAAATACAATTTAAAAACCAGTAGTATTATTCTGGAAATAACAGAAACAGCTTTTATGGAAAATAGTAAAGAAGTGATTGAAATATTAACTTCTTTGTCTAATAAAGGGTTTAAGATTGCTTTGGACGATTTTGGTATGGGTTATTCATCCATATCTCACCTTATTTCCTACCCTATTGATATAGTAAAATTAGACAAAAGCATGCAATCGATAGGTGGAGAAAATAATAAGCGATTAAAAATAATCGAGAGCTTATCTTTAATGCTGAAGAAACTAGATTTTTCTGTGGTAGCTGAAGGAATCGAAACTGAAACTCAGCATCAGCTGTGTAAAAAATTAAATATAGACTACTTACAAGGTTTTCTCTTTTCAAAGCCTATGCCTGTAAACGAAATTAATTTGCTGCTCGATGACTATAGTAAAAAAATAAGCCTTTAATAAATAGGTTATTTTGAGCCTTTGTAAAATTGAAGCTTAAATCAAACACCTTTATAACCTTAAGCTAAAAACCTTTGGTTTGTGCCACATACTCAAACTAAAGGCTCTTTAATTGGCACAGCCTAGCGGGTTAAAACCTAAAACACATGCAAATCAGCTGTGTTTTTCCAAATGCTGACCGATGACAGCCAAAACTTTTTCTTTTAACTCTGCTGCCTGAAAGCTTCCTTTTACAAGGTAACCTTTAACAAAATCGTGTGACATTATAATCTTTTTTTCTTCTTCTCTTTCTGATGAGCTAAACATCATAACCACACAAGAGCTGATTTCTATCATCTTTCTCAGTTTAGAAAACTCTTCTAAAAACTGAATACCATTGACTCTTGGCATATTGATGTCCAAAAATATGAGTATTGGAGGAAATCCATCAGGGTACTCTTTTCTGTTAGCTTCATAATTTTCTAGAAATTCTAATGCTTCCTGACCATCTTTTTTTTCAAAAATTGTAAGATCTAATTCAGCCTCTTTAATTAATCTTTTAAGAATATACCGGTCAACTTCATTGTCATCGACAATTAATATAGGGGGTTTAATTTTTGTCATGTTAGCTTATCCATTGGTATTATTATTTTAAACGTCGTACCTTCATCAGAGCTTTGCAGTGATACTTCACCATTTAAATACTCAATATGTTTTTTAACCAGCGCCATCCCTAAACCAGAGCCTGTGCTCGTCTGTGCATGAAATCGCTTAAACATATCAAACACTTCACTTTGATGCTTTTGTGGTATTCCCATTCCGTTATCTGTAACAGTAATAAAAAACGTCTCTTGCTCATTAAAAATATCACAGCGGACATAAGGCGAGTCTTTATTTCTATCGTAATACTTCAGCCCATTTGATATCAAATTTTCAATAATTTGAGCAAAACGCGCTTTTTCCGACCTTATAGGTACTGATAGATTAATTGTTGTTTCGAGCGTACAAGGATTATCTTTCATGAGCCAAGACAGTCGTTCTTTCATATCAATAATTAACTGATTAAAGTTAATTAAATCTTTATCTTCATTACCAATTTCAGCTTTGGCTAACAATAAAATATCAACAACGAGTGTTTCTAACTTTTCCATTTGTTGATAAATAACCAGTGCATTTCGGCTTGCCTCCTCTGTGTCTCCCGCTTTTATATCTTCGATAACAAAATGCGCTAGGGATTTAGCCCCTGACAGCGGTGACTTAAGGTCATGGGAAGCCCGATAAGCAAACTGGGCAAGCTCATCATTTGCTTGCTGCAGGGAAGCTGTTTGGCTGTTTATAATCTCTTTGAGTTCAATACTGTTTTCAATATTTAAAAGATCATTTTTAATTCGCTGTCTGGCCGCGATAACGAGTGCTTTTAATTCACCCGACGTTTTTATATCAAGTTCATCGTCTAGATTAATATTGCTTTCGGGCTTACTTGATAAAAGTAGAGTTAGATTTC
Organism: Pseudoalteromonas sp. NZS71_1; assembly: GCF_015864305.1. Classification (NCBI taxonomy): domain Bacteria; kingdom Pseudomonadati; phylum Pseudomonadota; class Gammaproteobacteria; order Alteromonadales; family Pseudoalteromonadaceae; genus Pseudoalteromonas; species Pseudoalteromonas sp. NZS71_1. Next base: position 123,974 of record NZ_JADYXM010000006.1, read on the forward strand.
GAATAGAGCTCGATATTGTGCGAGAAAGATAACTTATAAAAAGAATATTAAAAAAAGATATGATTATAACAAGTGGAATTAACGTCATTAGTATAAACGATACTGTTTTTCTAATTGGTTCCTCAAACAGCTCCGTGTTTTTATTAAAGCCACTTAGCGAAGTATTAAGATTTAGTAAAAAAGCGTCTCTACTAAGTTTCCCCTTTTTATACTGATTAACTGACAATAAGGCTTTATCAGCAATTTCAATATCGTTTTCACAGATTGTTAATGTATGATCTGTGTTAATAACTTTCATAACAGCATAATTTAACGGGTTTATTTGTTCAATACATTCAATCGGTTGCTGCCTAATTAACAATATATCCGACTCAATGGTATTTATATCTATGGGGATATCATTTTCTATTTTTTTAACTGACTTGGTAAGTTGATGTGTATACTTTAAATGAAGAAAGTTAAGTTGATGAAACTTAGCTCCTTTAGCAATTTCAAAAGCTGAGTAGACAGTAATACTTATCTCTGCTGCAGTTAATATTACAATAAGCATCAGTTTTCTTGAGATATTCATATACGACACCTATTTTAGCTACTAACCCAACAATTTTTAAATAACACTATAATAATTATAGTATTTATAACCTTAGGTATAGCAGATTTTATCTTTTTTACTAGCTCCTCTATGAATAACAGTTGATATTTAGCTTTATTCACTTTTAATAAAAAGATCCTTTATTAGTTTTTTGCCACTATAAAGCAAACTTGGGTAATATTACGCCTCTAAAAGTGCTGGTGCATTGGCAAATACACCAGTAGCTAAATACAAAACTTTGTTAAGTCATCCCATATTTAAAAAGTGTATTAACATGCAGCATTTTTTGAATGAAAAATATAGGCTCGTGTGTGGTCGTACACTAGGTTAAAAGTAAAAGCGTAAAGGGTTATAAAAAAAGTTACGCCGATATCCATTATTAATGCTTCCCATAAGCCTACGTTTAAAATGCTCGCCATTACGGGAATAGTAAAAACAAGTAACCCGCCTTGAAATAAAATCACGTGAAAAATACGGAATAATACAGAACGTTGCTCTTTTGCACCGGTAGCTACTTTGTCAAAAAACCAATTAAAAACAAAATTCCAACACATCGCAATCGTTGCAATTATAATCATAGTGCCTGATAAAGCCGATATTGCATGCTCTGTAAATACAGCCAAACCAATAATCGACAGCGTTACCGCTAATACTTCAAACAAAACAGCCTGAAACATCCTCTCTAGCGACCCCATTTTTGCATCCATAATTAACCCCTTTTACGCCAAATAATTAAAGAAAATAATAGTGACATAATTTAATTATTTGCAAAGTTAGTAGCCATCACCTTTAGTGATAAGATGAGCAAATAAGTACTCACCTTTAAGTTGAATGATATGTATAGTTTTGAGCAACTAAAAATTTTTGTAACCGTGGTAGAAACAGGATCTTTTTCGGCAACAGCCCGAAAGCTTAACCGTGCACAATCGGGAATTAGCCAAGCTATTTCTAATCTTGAAATAGCGATTAATCAAACATTGTTTACGCGTAATAAAAATATACCCAGCTTAACGATCAGTGGTAAGGCATTGTTACCTGTCGCATACTCTATACTTCATCAGCAAAAGTATTTTGACCAAAAAGTGGATGCATTAGCAAAAAATTATGAGCATGAGGTAATTATAGCTATTGATGAAAGCCTAAATAATCAAGATATTTTAAAAGTGATTGCCCCACTTGCTGATCAGTTCCCGATTACTAATTTCGAAATAATATCGACAACAACTGACGATGTAGAAAACTTAGTAAAAATAGGAAAAGCACAAGTAGGTATCATTTATAGTGATGGGGAACTAAAAGTTGATATGGATTTTTTTCTATTGGGCCAAGCTCGATTTTTAACGATTTCATCACCAGAACACCCGCTTGCAAAGCTAAAGGCTGTAACAAGCAATGATTTAAAAGCCCATAGGCAATGTGTTCATCGCAGCCTTAGCCAAAAAGAGTTATGGTTTAGCTACGCAATTAGCTCTAGAATTTGGTACGCAAATACACATCAAACTCTTATCGACTTAGTAGTTCAGGATATTGGTTGGGCGCTTGTACCCGAGCTTGCTATTAAGAAGTATATAAACCAAGCTGAAGTGGTAACGCTACCCGTTACTCATGAACAAGGCGGTTGGCTTACTCCTGTAGGATGCGTTGTTTCAAGAAGCCAATCAGCAGGACCTGTTCTTCAAAGTTTAATAAATAGGTTGCAGCAACACTTTTTAAAGAGTGCTAGCGCGGGAATAAAACAGTTTTAAACTGCTTTATTCACTTTTAATAGCAAGCTTCTTCTTTAGCTTTTCTTGCCACTCTACAGCAAGCTCTGGCAAAGTTAATGCTTTTAAAAGTATGTCTTCATAACCTACGTATTTTTTATCAAAAAATGCCTGGAACAGTTTTTTAACTGATATGTCGTGCGATGCTTTCTTCTCGATAACAACACTATCACCCGTTTTTGCAACGCCTTGCTCTAGTACCCTAAAATAAACGCCAGTGCAGTAATGCTGCGTAAACAGTTTAAGACTGTTTTTATTATTAAGGGCGATAGCGAGTTTAAAACAGGGTACACGAGGCTGGCTTACTTCAAGCAGTGCAGTACCAATTCGAATATGGTCACCTATGTGTATATTCGCTTCATCAAGGTCAGAAATCGTGAAGTTTTCGCCAAAGGCACCTACTGCCAAGTCATCATTCTCGAGGGTTTGTTTCCAATACTCATAATGATTGTGAGAAAAAGCATATACCGCTTTATCTACCCCGCCGTGATTAACTAAATCAGCTTGCTCGTCACCTATAATGTTTAGCTTTTCAATCACTACAGGTTCGTTAGTTGGGGTTTTGAATATTCCCGTTTTCACCTCTTTACCGTTATGAATAAGAGTTTTAATTTTAGAGATATTAGTCGAGATGATTTTCATTGCGATACCAACGGATGAGGAAGTAAAGATTAATTATGCAGGTTTTAAAATTATTATAAATAAATTTAAGCAAAAAAATGACCGCTCAAGACTAGGGCGTGTTTATCTTTGTGGATTGAAATTTATTCAATCTAGGGGCGATTAAATCGCGGCGCGAATTTTGTAACCTAGTGGGCTAAGTAAAAACCGAGCAAAGCTTCCGCGTCCTGCTCACGCCCCTTACCTACATCCATGTAGGCAACAAAGAGTTAATCGTCCCTAGAAAGAACCCAGAGGGCAGCGCATGTTTGGTATTTATGCTGCGTTATCGCCCATTAATGGGGAATAACCACACTACATAGGCTCTGTCTTGCCTAAAAACCAAACAGTCTGCTGTAAATTCAACCGCCAAAGTTCAACACGCCCTAAGCAGTCATTTCACAATATACAGCTTTTATTATTCTGCTTGTTTTAAAAAATACGTTTCGGCCAGTCCGTTATGTATTCCAGCTAAGTCTATTTGTATTTCATCGATAAAGTCATGCAACAGACCATTTTTAAGTACTCGTACGTCTTTATTTTCTAACTCAACAATTGCATCATCAATTGATTTAATAATTTCTGTTGAGTTTGGCAAAGGTAAAACCAATGCTTTTAATTCATTCATACAAAATAAAATAGATCGTGGGAATACTTTGCTGTGCATCACAAATTCTATTACATCAGCACGCTGTACTCTAACGCCCATTTCTTGGCGATACATTTGATAAGCACTTAACGAACGCAATAAACTGATCCACTGAATATTATCAAACGGCTTCACTTCTTCTTCATTAGTAATTAACGTAGCAGAGCGAATATCTAAAATTCGCGATGTCATATCTGCGCGCTCTATAATCGAACCAAAGCGGATAAAAACATAGCCCTGATCATGATTAATTGTGGCATCTAACGCCCCAAATATTTGATGGGCTGAATCTATAATCTTTTTTAAATAATCAAAACGTCCGCGCTTTGTTATCCCTTCTTTTTGATTATCTTTTACATAATAATAAAGAGAGTTAATTTCTTCCCATACATCTCGAGGTATTACATCGCGGATTGTACGCGCGCTTTCTCGTGCCGAAGTAATAGAGTTTAAAATTGACGAGCTGTTATCACTACCAACAAGTAAATACCTTAATGCTTTTTGTTCAGTAAAATCAGTATGGTTTTCTGAATACGCTTTACGCACACCAATAATATCAATTAATGGCTCCCAGCCAGTACATACGCCTTTGGGTAAATCCATCATCAGTAAATTGTTAACGTTGATTAAACGAGCTACATTTTCCGCGCGCTCAATGTATCGAGATACCCAATATAAAGTTTCGCCTACTCTTGATAACATATTATTTAGCCTCTTCGTCAACAATCCAAGTATCTTTACTGCCACCACCTTGTGATGAATTAACCACCAAAGAGCCTTTAACCATAGCAACACGCGTTAATCCACCAGTGGTAACTTGCGTATCTTTACCTGATGATAAAATAAACGGTCTTAAATCGGTATGTCGACCATCTGGTTTATTACCATCAAATGTTGGTACTGTTGATAAATCTAATGTTGGTTGAGCTACCCAGTTTCGTGGGTCCGCTTTAATTTGAGCAATACACGCTTCTTGTTCTTTTTTAGTCGATTTAGGACCAATTAATAATCCATATCCGCCAGATTCATTTGCTGGTTTAACAACAAGCTTATCGATATTTTTAATCACATGGTCGCATTCTTTCGGATCTAAACATTTGAACGTTGGGACATTAGCAAGTTTAGCTTCCTCGCCTAAGTAGTACTTAATCATCTCAGGTACATAGGCGTAAACTACTTTGTCATCAGCAACACCTGCGCCTGGTGCATTAACCAAAGCAACATTACCTTTAGACCAAGCACGCATTAATCCAGGAACGCCAAGTTGGGATTCTGGTAAAAAGGCTTCTGGGTCTAAAAACAAATCATCTATACGACGATAAATAACATCAACTCGTTGTAGCCCTGTGATTGTTCTCATGTATACACAGTCATCTTTTTCAACAACTAAATCGCGCCCTTCTACCAGTTCGCAACCCATTTCTTGGGCAAGGTAACAATGTTCAAAATAAGCGGAGTTAAACACCCCAGGAGTAAGTACCACGACTTCTGGTTTATCTTGTGGACGAGGCGACATTGCCGCTAGCATATCAAATAATTGTGAAGGGTAATCATCAACAGGTAAAATCGATACTTGCTCAAATAATTCAGGGAATACACGCTTCATTACAGAGCGATTTTCAAGCATATAAGATACACCCGAAGGAACACGCAGGTTATCCTCAAGCACATACATTGTACCGCTACCATCGCGTACTAAATCTGAGCCACAAATATGCGCCCATATTTTATTTGGCGGGTTTATTCCCACGCATTGCTGGCGAAAGTTAACTGATTTTTCTAGTAACCCTTTTGGAAAAACACCATCTTTTATTATTTTTTGGTCGTGGTATAAATCATCTATAAAAAGGTTAAGCGCTTCAACACGTTGCTTTAAACCAACCTCTACGCTTTGCCATTCTTTTTTACCAATAGTTCGCGGAATAATATCAAACGGCCAGGCTCTATCTATCATATTACCTTCGTTGTAAACCGTGAAAGTAATACCCATTTCTTTAATAGCTAAATCAGCAACCGCTCTGGCTTTTACTAATTCTTCTGCTGATAAATTAGCAAAAAATTGTGCTAATTGTGTTCCATGCGATCTAACGTTTCCTTGTGCATCAATTAATTCATCAAAGAAACCTTTTGTTTGGTACGCTTTCCAATCAATTTTCATACACTCTTTCACCTTATCCATCATCATATATGACGTAGTTAAACTGCTATTCCATTCGAATCATATCAACCGCTACATCAAGCAATTGACTACCGCCACCAAATACCACTCCTTTTAAAGGAGTTACGTCAGAAAAGTCTCGCCCTACGGCTAGAGTAATATGCTGATCGCGTGGTAAAACATTATTTGTTGGATCAAAATCAACCCAACCAAAGTTTGGCACAAATACCGCAAACCATGCATGAGTTGCATCTGCACCTTCTAGCTTTTCTTCGCCTTCTGGCGGCATGGTTTCTATGTACCCACTTACGTATCGACCTGCTAACCCTACGCTGCGTAAGCATGCAAGCGCAAAGTGTGCAAAGTCTTGGCAAACGCCCCTTTTTTGTGCAAAAACAGTGCTCAAAGGCGTACTAATTGTTGTAAAACCAGGATCATAATGAAATTCATGAAAAATCCGTGCCATTAAATCTTTGCATGCAGAAATTATATTTTTGTGTGCATCAAACGAAATTAATGCGTATTCCTTAATTCCTTTATCTATTGGAATAAGCTGTGAAGGTAGTACAAATTCAGACGTTTTTAATAATTCCGCTGTATTTGGTTTAACCAATAAATCACGTACTTTTCGCCAAGCAATATCAACGCTCTCTAAATTACTATTAGCGCCGACTAACAGTTCTACCTCGCTGATCATCGTTACTTTAAGTTTTTTATGCTGTATTGCTATTTCAAACGCTGTTACCTGATTATTAAAATAATCAGTAAATGTTTGTAAGTAAGTCGGTGTAGGTTCAATTTCTACACGACTACTGTGGCATATTTGCCCGCGATTCGTTTTTGGCGTTAATCGCGCTTGGTTTTGACACAAACTAACAAAGTCAGAATAATTGTATGTAGTCGAGTGCTTTATTTTATATTTCACGATTGAGCTTGCTCAATGTTAGTCCAGTTCAATTTATTTGCCGTTTGGGTATGAGAAAAATACTGTAGTAATAATACATCACAAAATGTATCTAAGTTCATACGCGTATTATGGTTAAATTCGATTAACTGGTTACGTTGTCCATTTTCACTTTTTTGTAGGTAATCTTTCTCAGTTACATAACAACTTGTTTTAGAAAGTAAAATTGCTTTTTCGTGTGCCGCAATTACGCCTTGTCTGCGTTTTGTAGGTAAATGCTTACACAACTTATTAATTTCCTCTAACTGAAATAATAAAGAACGTGGGTATTCGGCATCTAAAAGTAATAGCTCAAGCCCTGTACCAATGGTTTGATACATTCTGTATCGGCGCTTATGCGTAACTAAACTAACTTGGCAACTTAGCACTGCTTCAAGTAAGCCAAGCTCTTCGGGCTCGTCTAACTCTTTGGTTAATAAAGCCGCACTTAATGATGTTATTTGTAAGCTACGCTCTACTCTTCTGCCCATTTCGAGTAAAAACCAGCCATTACTATTTGGCATACAATCTGTAATCGAGCCATTAAAAGCCATAATTGAGCCTATAACTCTATCTAGACTGCTTTGCATTGCACGCGTTGGAATATTAATATTTACATTTTTAAATACTTTAATTTGCTCATTAATATCATCAATTATTCGGCGACTATCATGAGATAGTAATTCTTGAATTTGCACCGACGCATTTGCAATGTACTTTAATGTATTAATAATACTGCCAGCGCATTGCTCGTCTGCAAGGAGTTGAAAGGCGGTTTCTTTAGACAGATTTACATCAATGCCATCTAGTTTTAAATCAGGTTCTATATAGGGATAAACAATATATTGCGACCTAATGGCATTAGAAAGCCGTGCAACTATACTTTTTCGTATTGAATCTGGGTAAACAGAAAACTCGGTGTACTTGTCTATAAAAATACGCAAAATACGTATGGTGTTTTCGCAGCGTTCTAAGTATCGACCCAACCAAAAAAGGTGCTCAGCCGTACGGCTCGAAATAACCCCTTCAAGTAGCGTTACATCCATTCTTTTTCTAATGGGCACCGGTGGATTATGCTCGCCTAAATCAACTCTATCGGCTGTATTTATCCATGTATCTTTGATCCAACCAGATATTCTCGGATTGTTACTTTTTTCGTTCGAAAAGCACAGTGCTGAAGGAAGTACTTCTACGCCATTTTCAGTGGTTAATGCATAACACCTAAACACCACTGGCTTGGAGATTAATTGCCCGTCATGCCAAAATGGTGCACTGCTAAAAGAAGGTTTTTCTTGGAAAAAGTAATTATCGGGTTCTTTGCTAATAAGTAGCTTTATTTCTTGCTCGTCTAACACTCCATCTAACTTAAGTGTAGGGTCTATAGCAGATAGTAGTTCGAGATTATTCCAATCAACGGCTTGCGCTTCTTTTACACTTAAGTAATTTGGCTCACCTAACAACAGCGGTTGTTTTAAAATTTGCTGCGATAACTTTTCTAAGTTGCACTTTATTGAAGGTGACGAGAGCACACCGCTACCAAACGGGTTTAAAACCTTAACCGACCCTTGTCGTACCGATTGTAATAAGCCCGGAATACCATGAAGTGAATATTCAGTTTGCTCTAAAGAGTCAATACAACGATCAGAAACCCAGCGTAAAATGACATTAATTTTACCCAAGCCTTGTAACGATTTTAAACAAACGTCACCACCACGTACGGTTAAGTCGGCGCTTTGTACTAATGTATAGCCAAAGTAGGTAGATAGGAATGCATGCTCGTTGTAGTTAGGGTCATCAATTCCTTGGGTGAGAATTACAATTCGTGGGTCATCCATATAGTGGGTATATTCGTTAATACCCTCTTGGAATAGGTTTAAAAATTCTTTAATTTGCTGAACATTACATTCGGCAAATTCTTCAGCCATTACACGCCTTGCAATAATACGGCTTTTAATTAATAGCCCTAAGCCCAGCGGGCACTGACAATGATCGCTTAATACTTTAAATTCGCCTGTTGGCGTGCGGTAAACATCTAATGCAGTAAAAAAAAGTGTTAATTCATTACTAGGTAAACTAAAACCTTCGCGTAAGTAATTAGGGTCTTGAAAAAGCTGCTTTGCAGGAATATGACCATCAACTAATAGTGTTTGGTCACCGTAAATATCTTGCTGAATTTTATTTAATAAAAGGGTTCTTTGTTTTATTCCCTCTTCGAGCAATGCCCAATCAGCTTTAGATAACATAAATGGCAATGGGTCGAAGTGCCACTGCTTATTGCTTTCATTTTTAATATTGCCATTTTGTAGCAATTGGCTAATTTCTGTAGCGCGGCTACTAACATCATCTGCTGTTAGACTAGCTAAACGCTTAAATAAAGTATCCCAATGGTCTGGGTTTAAACCACTGTGGTTTGCTAGTTCATCATGTCCATGTGATTTATCAAGGTATAAAGACAACCACTCAGGCAATTCCGGCATCGCGTTATTGTTAATATACAAGCTGAAAGCGCTCCAATTTATAGTAAATAGCCGTGTTCATAATGATGCTTTAAAAATATTTAGTCATTCCACTTTAAATAATTTCAAAGTGGAATGACACAACTATCAATTATTATTTAAAGTTGGGCTGCCTGCGTAAATCCAAGGTATTTGGATAATCAGGATTACTACTTTCTTCATCAGGTACCACGTATTCACTTGCGCTTTGCGCCGATTGAAAACTATGCGTAACCGCCGATGGGCTCCAGCTTGGTTCTGCTGATGCAAGTAACGATGGTGTATGCCCATGCTCCCAAAATCTTGCAACCCTGCGCCCTTCAGCTTCAAATGCATTAACCGGTAGCGTTTCAGGATTACGACCCCCAGCATGGCTCACATGATATACAAAGCCTCCAACTGAACGACCTTCCCACGTATCGATTAAATCAAAAACTAATGGAGCATGTACGCCAATAGTTGGGTGAAGCGCTGTAGGTGGTTGCCAAGCTCTGTATCGTATACCCGCGACCATTTCATCTTTTGCTTTACCTTTAACCGGTTTAAGCGGCACTCTTCGACCATTACACGTTACAACATAGCGATCGCTCATTGTTCCTTGTACTTTTATTTGTACTCTTTCTAATGACGAATCTACATAGCGCGCCGTACCCGACGCACTTGCCTCTTCGCCTAGTACATGCCAAGGCTCGATTGCGGTTCTAAGCTCAAGTGTAACGTTATCAAGTTCTCGCGTTCCACATACCGGAAACCTAAATTCAAAAAATGGATTTAACCAACTTAACTGAAATTGAAAACCTGCCTGTTGTAAATCGCGGCTTACTTCAGCTAAATCGTTTTCTACATATTGTGGTAATAAAAACTTATCGTGTAACTCTGTACCCCAACGTATTAATGGCTTGTGGTAAGGTTTTTTCCAAAACCAAGCTAGTAAAGTACGCAACAGTAGCATTTGCACTAAACTCATTTGTGAATGTGGAGGCATTTCAAAGCCTCTAAATTCTACAATCCCTAAACGACCTGTGGCTGAGTCGGGTGAATAGAGCTTATCTATACAAAACTCTGCTCTGTGTGTATTACCCGTTAAATCCACTAATAAATTACGCAGTAACCTATCAACTAACCAAGGTTCAGGCACCTCACCTTCGGGCATATGCGAAAAGGCAATTTCTAGCTCATATAAAACTTCATCACGGGCTTCATCCACTCGCGGTGCTTGGCTTGTAGGACCAATAAAAAGCCCCGAAAATAAATACGACAAACCAGGATGATGCTGCCAATAGGTAATAAAACTTCTTAAAATATCAGGTCTGCGTAAAAATGGGCTTTGCTCAGGTGTTTCGCCACCAAGCGTTACGTGGTTACCACCACCAGTACCAGTATGGCGACCATCTGCCATAAACTTATCGGTACCTAATCGGCATTCTTTTGCTAAACCGTATAACGTTGTGGTTCGACTGACTAATTGATCCCACGATGTTGAAGGATGAATATTTACTTCAATAACACCTGGATCTGGCGTTACAGCGTATTTTTCTACGCGGCTATCTTTAGGTGGGCTATAGCCTTCAATAACAAGCGGCATTTTAAGTTCTTTAGCCACACTCTCTATACTACTTATTAAACCCATGTAATGTTCAAAATGACTTGTTGGTGGCATAAATATATATAAACGCCCCTCTCTCACTTCCATTACAAGCGCAGTTTTAACCATTTCTTTACCAATAAAGCCCTTTTTAAGCTTTTTAGCTTTGGTAAAATTTTCTGGAATATCAAACGGGTCGCGGTCAATAATATTGCCGCTCCATTCAAGGCTATCTAAAGGCAAGCGATACCCCATTGGGGATTCACCAGGTAATAAGAAACAATTGCCTCGTTTAAACTCCCACGTACACGACTGCCAGCAGTTTTTGCTATCGTTCCATTTTAAAGGGAGAACATAGCCAACTGGCTTTTCTATACCTTTATCCATTTTTGCTAAAAAGCCTTTTCGGCTCATTGCATGGAGAAGCTCTGGTTGATCTGGCTTTATTTCGGTAGGTAATGAGGCTTCTTGCCACATATGATATAAAATATCTTCATAAGCCGTAGTAAGTGCCTTGGTTTCAAGACCAAGTGAGTCACATAGTTTATCAGCAAACTTTTTAGTATCGGTATGATCAAATTTATAGTCTTTATTAGGATCGGCTAATAGTGCGGCATCTTGCCATAAAGGCTCGCCGTCTTTGCGCCAATAGCACGCATATTGCCAACGTGGTAATGGCTCACCCGGATACCATTTACCTTGTCCGTAATGAGTAAAGCCACCTTTTGTGTATACTTTATTCATTTCTACAAATAAATTTTGAGCTAATATTCTTTTTTCTTTGCCATCGGCATCAGTATTCCACTGAGGATGTTCCATATCGTCAATAGAAATAAACGTAGGCTCGCCACCCATGGTTAAATGTATATTTTCTTCGTTATAAACATTATCAACATGCTGACCTAGGCGGTTAATTGCCGCCCACTGCGCCTCAGAATAAGGCTTAGTTACACGTGGGTCTTCGTGTACACGCGTTACTTTATTATAAAAGCTAAACTCAGATTTACAGTCGTCTATACCGCCTGTAACCGGCGCCGCCGAGCTTGGCTCTGGCGTACATGCCAATGGAATATGCCCTTCACCGGCAAATAAACCCGAGGTAGGATCAAGCCCTATCCAGCCAGCACCCGGAATATACACTTCGGTCCATGCATGTAAATCGGTAAAGTCTTCTTCTGGGCCACTTGGACCATCTAATGATTTTTGATCTGAGGTTAGCTGTACTAAGTAGCCCGATACAAAGCGAGATGCCAACCCTAAATGACGAAACAGTTGTACTAACAACCAAGCGGAATCACGACACGAACCTGTTTTTTTACTTATTGTTTCGTTTGCTGTTTGTACGCCAGGTTCTAAACGAATGCCATAACCAACTAATTCATATATAGCTTGATTAACAGCGACTAAAAAATCAACGCTTCTAAGCGGCTCTTTAGGATTTAAAGATTCAATTAATTCTTTAAATTTTGGACTGGCTTTGCGTTTTTTTAAATAAGGAGTGAGTTCTGATTTTGAAATAGCATCGTAAACAAATGGGAAGTTTTCGGCGTAATCTTCTAAAAAGAAATCAAAAGGATTAATAACCGTTAGTTCGGCGACCAAATCAACTGTAAAACTAAATTCGGTAGTTGGCTTGTTAAACACTACCCTTGCTTGGTAATTACCAAAAGGGTCTTGTTGCCAATTTATATAATGATCTTCTGGTACTATTTTTAAAGAATAGCTTTTAATTTTAGTACGGCTATGTGGCGCGGGACGTAATCGGAATATATGCGGCCCCATATTAACTGACCGATCGTATTTATACTGAGTATGGTGCGAAATCCCAACTGTAATTGTCATCTATTAATTCCCCTTTAATAATGTATGGCCACAATATAACGCTGAAAAAATTATTTGGACTAATTCACTTGTGCAATTTTTATACCAGCAAACTTATAAATTAGTGCTCCTCATCCATTTGCCGACTCATACACAAAGCAACGCCATGCATAAAGGTTTTGACCAAATTAATAGAAAAAACACACCAACTCTGTAAAAATTAAACTTAGTGTAATTTATACCATCAATTTTAGATTTTTAATGGTGCAGATAATGCACCAAAATAGTGCTTAAAAATAACTTACAATTAAAACTAGTTAATTTAAAATATTGAAATAAAACAAATAATGTTAATTTTTTAAAATACTTACTCCGTTATTTATAACGCTAAACGGGTATAATTAAAAGTATTTATTTATAGTTTAAAAATCATTAAAAATAATCATTAAATAGTAAGAAATAGTTCACAATAAAGCTGCTGTTAAAGTAAGTAACGGTGCTATACTAGATCGATTTTTAACCGCTTACGTTACAGCAAAACTAACAATCTCGATGAGATAAAACAAGCAACTTTTAATATAAAGATGCTTATTTTAAAGATTAGTTTTGCAGCGGTGTGTTTTAATTTCAGACAAAACAGAACACGTCCAATTAGAAAAACCAACACACCTCACTAACCTGTTAATTTTTCATTATCATCAATGCTAAAGGTAATGCAGCACTAGGGCGTGTTGTTCTTTGGTGGTTGAATTTGCAGCAGTGTGTTTGGTATTTAAGCAAGGCAGAGTCTATGATGTGTGGTTGTTCCCCATACATAGGCGATAACGCAGCATAAATGCCAAACATGCGCTGCCCCTGGGTTCTTTCTAGGGACGATTGACTCTTTGTTGCTCGGTTTTTACTTAGCCCACTAGGTTACAAACCTCGCGCCGCGATTAAATCGCCCCTAGATTGAACAAATTTCAATCCCAAAAATCAACACGGCCTAGCGTATTTTCAGATTTTTTAAATCAACCCAATCTACCTAATAGGATATTTTCTTATGCAAAAGCTAACAGATGTCGGTGAAAACTTAGTTAATGGTATAGCATCTCGTTATAACCTCAGTCACGATGCAGTAATTCACATGTTAGTTAGCGTTAATAACGGCGGTTGCTCAATGGCACAGTTTAATTGCCCAGAACTTGGTGGTTCTGGTCAATGGATGCGTGGCGGAATGACAATGGTTGGCGACATGTTTAACAACGGTTTAAAATCAACCGTTGATAACTTGTGCAACGAACTTGCTAATATATTGAGCAATAACCAAATATTTCCGGTTATTCCTGCAGGAACGCCTGGCAGCAATCAATGGTGGCCAGGTAATCTAGGCAGCCCATTTAGCAGTGGTGCGCAAAATAATATTCGCTACGCTATATTCCCTAATCGCTTAGCCGTTGAATTAAATGGACAAGTGAGCGTATACGACACGTTAGATCATAATATTGGTGGTGTAAGCCAACAGCAAGGCAATAATACCTCTCTTACATTTAACAGTCAGTGGGGGACAATTAATGTAAATACCCTGCCATTAATTTCAGGGCAAACGCCAACGCCTCCAGAACCTAAAAAAGATTTTACGCAGCAAGTAACGCAGCCGAATTTTGCATCGTTAACACCAAACCAAGTTGAAGCACCGGCTAATAATACTGTGGGGCAATACTCGGTAGACGAAACACTTCAAATTATTGAAAAGTTAGCACAACTTCGCGACTCTAATGCGTTGAGTGATGATGAATTTAATATTAAAAAGTCTGAACTTTTAAAAAGGATTTAACCACTATCCTCCAATAGCATAGCGCTAAGTAAAAGTGGTTTATACGGTCTCTTTTTTATTCGGTAACATATGAAAACATTTAAATGTAATTGCACAGATCAACTTATTTTATTTTTTGAAAGCAGCCATTGTTTGGCTTGCGGCAGAACCGTGGGTATTGATGACGATTTCGATCAAGTTGAACCCTATGAAATTGATGAGCAATCGGGGTTATTTTACAAAGCAGAAGCGCCTGAAGTTTTTTATAAAAAATGTGATAACAACGCTCAGTATCACGTATGCAATGGTATGGTTAATTTAGACACATTTATACCTGTTGCCGATAAAGACGAAGTGCTGTGTTTTTCGTGCCGCTTTAATGAAACGGTGCCCGATTTAAGTATTGTTGAACATATTCCATTATGGAAAAAAATGGAGACAGCAAAACGTCGCGCTTTGTATACATTAAAATCATTATCACTCCCTTTAAATACAACGATTCAAGAACCTGAAAGCGGATTAAGCTTCGATTTTATAGCAGACCGTAACGTAAGCGATCACTTTGTAAGCCCTATTATAGGTCAGGACGTTGTATTTACAGGGCACGATTGCGGGCATATCACTATAAACCTAGCCGAGGCAGACGACGTAGCACGCTCTCAAGCTAAAATAGCAATGGGTGAGCGTTACCGTACTTTACTTGGTCATTTTCGCCATGAACTTGGTCATTATTATTTTGATCAACTAATCGCAAATTCACCAAAAAAACATACTTTATGTAAGCAATATTTTGGTGATGACGAATTAGATTACCAGCAAGCGCTCGATACTCATTACAAGCAAGGTGCGCCAGCTAACTGGCATGAAACCTTTATTAGTGAATACGCTACTATGCACCCTTATGAAGACTGGGCAGAAACATGGGCGCATTACATGCATATTATCGATACTTTAGAAACAGCCAAAAACTTTTCAATTACAGGCTCAACAACGGGTAATGAGTTTGAATTAGATGAAGCAGACGAGCTTCGATTGCCACAAAGTGCTTATTACTTTAATTCACAAACATCGATTGATGCTATTTTAGATACTTGGATGGAATTTTCGATCATTCTAAATTCACTAAATCGCAGCATGGGACTTGCCGATGCCTACCCATTTGTACTTACTCAAGCGGTGCGAACTAAGTTATCTTTCATCCATCATGCCATTCATAACAGGCTCAATTTAATGCCTGATTTGAGCATTGGAAAAGTGTAATAAAATAAGCTCAGTCCAAAAAACATTTTAATAAAGAGCCATTTATTCTTGCTATGACTTTTCATGCATAGGTAGGTGGCTTTTTTATGATGAGAAAAAAGCCGTAAAAATAGTATATCCCCTACTTTCTCGCTGAAGCTTTGTTAGTTTGTCACAGCGAGGTTATTCTTAAGTCGACTTATGATTTTTTCTTGGTAAATACTAACTGTAGAAAACTTTTGTATTGAAACAAATAAGTCAGTTAGTTTTTCGTTAGATATATCAGAGATATTAATCCCTTTGTATATAATAGGTGCATTATTTTGTCTGGTTAGATTATTCGACAGTAAAATATTCAATTTTACTGTACGTGCTAACTCTTCTTGATACAGAAAAAACTCTCTTAAATGTGTGCTAACAATATTGGCTGATTTTGATCTGTCTATCATTAAAATTTCGTCAATTAGTCGATTTAACCTGCTGCGAGACTCTATTGCTTCGTCGAGAATATCTAACCAATTAAGCTTTGTATTTGATAGTAAAGATAAAAAATATACCGTACGTGCTTTATTGTAATTAATAAAACCAGGCCACATAACATCTTCGCTAGATACTGTAAGTGCTTTATCGAACTGCTCAGCGGCAGATTTAAGATACATACTTACTTCTTCAAGTATTGATGGCTCTATGGTATTAATATTTTTTTGAGCCAGCTCTAAACCATCAATCGACAAAATATCTACAGAGTTCATATTTAGCGACTCTCGTAATAAATGCATGCCTTTTTTGTTGTAATACAAACCTAGGTAATTATGGTAAATGGTTTTTGTCACTGGATTACGAAGAATTGGACCTCTCACATGAAGTAAGTCTGCATGAATATTAAAATTATCATCAGCTACAAAACTTTGGTAAGACACAACAGCTTTAAATAGCTTTATTGTTTCCGTTATTTGAATTGAATTACCTTTACTCACCGAGTGCAATATTTCACAGCGCCTATCAACTTCTGACAAAATTGAATCCATACGCTTTTTATAAAGTACTTTGTTAGTTTCTGATGCATTAAAAACAGCTGGAAATAAAACAATTAGGTCAATTATATATTGCAGGGTATCGGCAAAAAGAACGGCGGTTTCTGACTCTTTTTTTAGTTTATGCTCAATAGAGTCAAAAATTTCTTTCTCTAGTGTATTTTCATCTTGGGACTTAAACTGGTTAATCAACTCTGGAAGTGAGGTTACGTAATTTTCATTATCTAAAATGTTACCTTCCATTTTGCTAATATTATTTACACTATCAATTGATGTATATGTTCTAACAGTAATAAATAAAGCTAATACGGCTATACAAAAGCTTACTGTTGATATGGTAAAGCTTAGTAAATCTTTACCTTCTTTTAAATCATATACCCATACAGCAAGAAAAGCTGAAAGTAGAACAAGTAATAATATTGTAAAATATAACATTTTTGATGTGCGCATATGTCTTCCAGACTTGGGTCGAGATACAATCTAATATTGCTGATTTATAACACGAAAAACGCAGACTTCACACGCAAACTGAGAGTTACATAAGTTATTTATTATCGAGCGGTGAAGCCTTTACTGAACGTAAATAATTAAATATTTGTATCACTCTTCCCACTTGCCCAGCGCTTGTTTGTCACTTTGTTTAAACTCAACCCAATTTGATGAGTCTTTAAAGTGCTCTTTTTTCCAAAACGTGGCATGGTTTTTTAAGTAATCCATTATAAATTGTGCGCCTTCGAACGCGGCTTGGCGATGGCGGCAAGTTACGCCTACAAATACAATTTGCTCGCCAAGTGCTAAGTAACCAACGCGGTGAATAATGCATATTCTCGCCAGTTGCCAGCGCGTTTGTGCTTGCTCTGCTATAGATTGAAGCAGTTGTTCGGTCATACCAGGGTAGTGTTCAAGCTCAAGTGCAATAACGTTATCGCCACTGCTGAACTCTCTTACCAATCCTGTAAAGGTGACAACAGCGCCATCGCTTTTATTATTACTACAAAGCGTATTGTGCTCGTCACCTACATTAAAATCATCGGTTTGTACTTGAATATGTATGCTCATTAACCACCTGTAACCGGCGGGAAAAAGGCAAGCTCATCCCCTGCTTTCACTATTGCGTCGCTTGATGACATAGTTTGGTTAAGCGCTGCAAGTAGCTCACGCTCTTCCAGCCACGGTTGCCAGTGCGGGTATTGGCTAACTAATTTTAATTTAAGCTCTGAAATACTAAGCGGCTGCGTAATCTCAAGGCTTAATTTACTGCACTTTAACCGCTCTTTTAGTTGCCCAAAAAACAATAACTCTACTTTTTGGGCGCTAGATATAACATTGTTTGGATTAATCGCGTTGCCAACTGCCATTTTTGCCCCCTGCTTTTTGAGTAACGCGCATGCCGCTAATTTCCATTAGTGGGTCGGCTGCTTTACACATATCAAACAAAGTAAGGCTAGCCACAGATACCGCTGTTAACGCTTCCATTTCGACCCCGGTTTTACCGGCAAGTTTGC
Source organism: Pseudoalteromonas sp. NZS71_1 (assembly GCF_015864305.1). Lineage (NCBI taxonomy): Bacteria > Pseudomonadati > Pseudomonadota > Gammaproteobacteria > Alteromonadales > Pseudoalteromonadaceae > Pseudoalteromonas > Pseudoalteromonas sp. NZS71_1. Next base: position 142,213 of record NZ_JADYXM010000006.1, read on the forward strand.
AGTAGCTGGTTATTTTAATTTGGCTGTTTTCTTCATCAAGTTCAAAATCAACAGCGACTTTACTAAGTGCAAGGGGATGACAAAGCGGAATTAAATCAGCGCACTTTTTAGCGCCTTGAATACCTGCAATGCGTGCCACGCCTAGCACATCGCCTTTTTTGTTTTGATTAAGCATTACTTGTTCAAAGGCAAGCTTGCTCATGCTAATAAAGGCTTCAGCTGAGGCATCGCGCAAGGTTACTTCTTTGAGCGATACATCAACCATATTAGCTTGGCCGTTTTCGTCAACGTGGCTTAGCATACTATTGCTCACGCGATTCACACTTTTTACCAATGGTAATGTGCGGTGCAAAGTTACACGGTTTATGCATTGAGTTAAGTTGATCTTTTATAATGCCTGTCCACGCTGTTTTACATGCGCCAGTAGAGCCCGGCATACAAAAAATAACGGTGTTGTTAGCAAGTCCTGCAAGTGCACGCGATTGAATAGTTGAGTTACCAATTTCACCGTACGATATATGTCTAAATAGCTCACCAAAGCCATCTACGCTTTTATCAAACAGCGGCGCAAATGCCTCAGGTGTTGAATCACGTTCAGTAAATCCTGTACCACCAGTCACTAAAATAGCGTGAATGGTGTCGTCGGCTATCCACTGCGATGCAATAGCGCGCATTTGGTAAACATCATCTTTTACAATTTCTTTATCCGCTAAGTGATGACCCGCCTCAGTTAGCGCTTTAATTAAGTAATGACCAGAAGTATCGGTAATCGCATCGCGCGTGTCGCTTACTGTAAGTACGGCAATGTTTAAAGGTATTTGTGACTCGCTTGTGTGGCTCATAATGTTCTTCTCAATTGGTTAATGCTTTGGTCAAAATGCTCATTTACAGCTTTAAATTGCGCCGGTGTATTGGTGTTTATTAATGCATGCGCTTTACTACATAAAAGCGTTTGCACACCAATGCTTTGGGTAAACTGTTTTATTGATTTATGACTGTTTGCGTTTGTGAGTATGTGTTTTAAATGATTTTTTACACTGCTTGTATTACGAATATACAGCGGTAGTGGTTCATTTTCAAAGTGCCAAGCATGTATTTGTGACTGATTTAATTGATTGCTCACACTTTGTACGTTATTTGACTGAGAAGCCAGCACTATTGTGCTTAACAAACTACTCGTAAGTAGAGGCATATCTACCGCAGTAATAAGTAAATCGTACTCGGTGGCTATTAATGTTGAGTAAATACCGCCAAGGGGTCCACTATTGGGGTATATATCTTTAACGTACTTTTCTGAAGGATAATCGCTCGGCGAATAATGGCTCGATGACTTGAGCGGATTTATAACATTGCGGCTTATTAGTATATTTTTAGCACCTGCGTCTTTTAATAAATCACACGCATTGTGCAATAGTGTTTTATTTTTTAAAACTAAATCGGCTTTGTCTGTGCCCATTCTTGATGACTTACCACCAGCAAGCACAACACCTGTAAAATCTCGCTTAACTTTCATATTAGCTTTTATATGAGTATTCACATCAGCTTCCATGTTAGCCGCCCAACATAGCTAAGTGAGTTGTCGCGCCTGTTAAGCGTTTATCTAGCTCATGGCTTATTTCTTTATTGCCCATAGCAGCTCGAATAGCCTTTACGGTCGCTGCAGTATCGTCCTCATTTAGTAGTTCGCGTAAATCTATACCTTGCTCGGCAAACAAGCATAAGTGTAATTTACCCAGCGCCGACACCCTTAATCGGTTACAGCTTTTACAAAAATCTTTACTGTACGGCATTATTAAACCAATACGGCCATCGTAATTAGGATGACAAAATTCCTCAGCGGGTCCATTTAATTTTCCCCTAACGACTTGTAACCAACCTTGGTCGAGTAATTGGGCTTTAACTGTTTGTCCACTTAAGTGGTTTTCTTCAAAAAAGGTTGCGCCGTCACCTGTTTCCATTAGTTCTATAAAGCGCACCGTAACTCTGTGGTGTTTTACCCACGCTAAAAAATCCTTCAATTGGTTTTTATTAAACTGCTTGGCAAGCACCGCATTTATTTTTATATCTTTTATTCCCAGCTCTACCGCGCGTTCAATTCCTTTTAAAATAAGGTTAAGTTTGTCGTGCCCTGTTATGAGTTTAAACATACTCGGATTTAAACTATCAATACTGACGTTGAGCGCATCAAGCCCTGCTTCTGCAAATTCATCAATTTTCTTTAATAAATTAAAGCCGTTGGTAGTAATGGCTACTTTTTCTATGCCGGGCGTGTTTTTACAAAGCTTTATAATATCGGTTACGTCGTTTCGTAAGCATGGTTCGCCACCTGTAATACGCACTTTTTTAGTACCTAGTTCTGCAAACGCATTTACAAGCGTGCTAATTTCATTTTTATTTAAAAAATTACGCGGCGTATCGCACTGATACCCGTTTGGTAAACAATAACTACAACTAAAATTACATACATCGGTTATTGAGAGGCGCAAATAGTTAAACTGCCGACCAAATTGATCATTAAGCATATGCTTCCTTTTTTCTTTACATTACAACCGCAACATCAATGCTGCTAGAACCTGCTTTGTAATGTTGTTTTATTAATTGGCTTAATTGTGTTTTACACGAACCGCAATTCGTTCCACATTTAAGTTCAGACCCCAATTGCTCGACTGTGTTTGCACCGTTTTTAATGGCGTTTATAATTGGCTGCTCTCTTACTTTAAAGCAGCTACACACTTGCACACCTTGGGTAAATTCTTCATCGGGGGTTGCATAAAGCAAAGACTGTAACTGTGTAAAAGTCAGTAATGGCTCTGCAAACAAATGGTTTATCCACTCAAGTGATATTTCTTTTTGTTCATTAGAAATAACACCAACAAACGCTAATTGATCGTTTTGAATACACTGCACATGCATGGCTTTTGCCGTATTCATAGCCGACCACTGCCCTTGTAAACCAGTTAAGGTTTGGCAGTAATACAGTAAATCACTTTGTGGCTCATTAAGCGCCAATTGGTAATTAAAGCAATTACTAGCATTAACTTTGAGCCAAAAATCACTGTTTATAACAAGTTCGTTTTTAGCAAACAGCTGCATATATTGCACAAAGGGTACTTTAACTATATTAACAGCACCGTGTTTGCACTCAGCCTGACCAGATAGAGGGTCAACTACCGATTGATACAACCCACTTACTGTTGCTGATGACGCAAATTGCTTATTCCAATGAATAGGCATAAAGCATTCACCTTTGCGCACGGCATCGGTTACTTTTGCATGCGCGGTAACCTGCCCAGTTAGGGCAATTGCACTTATTAAATCGTTTTGTTTAATTGCTAATTTACTGGCATCAAGCGGATTAATTTCAATATACGGGCGTGTAATATGCGATGAAAGCGCAGTGCTTTTACCCGTGCGGCTCATGGTATGCCATTGGTCGCGTATACGCCCTGAGTTCATTACAAACGGATAATCATTTGATGTTTTTTGCACCGGTAATTGCGGCGTTATAGGTATAAAACGCGCTTTTTTATCAGCGGTGCTAAATTGGTTATCTGTAAAAACCTGACCATTTTTATAAGGCTTATTTTTAACAACAGGCCACATAATGGGTTTTAAATTATCGTACTGGCTTTTTGTGAGCCCAACTAAACCAGAGAGATTTAATAATCGGCTGCCGTTATTTTCAAAGTCGGTTAATTGTGCCCATTCTTCAAAAATGCCACTTGGGTCTGTAAAATCAAACCCTTCAAAGCCCATTTTTTTAGCTACATCGCACATAATTTGCCAATCGTTTTTAGCTCCCGCATAAGGCGCTACTAACGGGCGCTGCCTTGATATTCTGCGCTCTGAGTTGGTTACTGTGCCGTTTTTTTCGCCCCATCCGGTTGATGGAAAAACAACATCGGCAAATTTTAACGTATCACTTTTTGCAATACAGTCAGATACAACTACCAGCTCGCAGGTCTCTAATGCCTTTTTAATAGCGGCGTTATTGGGCAAGCTCACCATTGGGTTTGTTGCCATTATCCACACCGCTTTTATTTTGCCTGCGGCTATTTCATCAAACATATCAATGGCATTGCTGCCTGCTTTTTTAGCGATCGTTGGCGAGAGCCAAAAACGTTGTACAAGTGATTGATGCGCTTCGTTTTCAATATCTAAATGCGCCGCTAACTGATTAGCCAAACCACCTACTTCGCGCCCGCCCATCGCATTGGGCTGCCCAGTAATCGAAAACGGACCGTTGCCTGGCTTAAGTAATTTACCTGAGGCTAAATGCGCATTAATAATGGCGTTGCATTTATCTACACCCGAGCTTGATTGATTTATACCCATTGAATAAAAGCTAATCGCACTTGGGCTTTTAGCAAATAGCGCGTAAAACTCAGTGACTTGCTCAATTGCTATATCGCAAAAGTCGCTAACTGCCTCACAGCTCCATTTTGTTGCCTCTTGCAGTGCGCTTTCAAAGCCGTTTGTGTGCTGAGCAATAAATTGCGTGTCGAGGTGGTCATGCTCAATTAAATAATTAAGTAAGCCGTTATAAAGCGCAGCGTCACTGCCTGGTTTTATATTTAAAAATGTGTCGGCAAGCTCAGCGGTGTCGGTTTTACGCGGATCAATAACCACTACTTTCATATTTGGGTTAAGTTGCTTTGCACGCTCCATTCGCTGATACAAAACAGGATGAGTCCATGCGGCATTAGAGCCAATTAAAATAAGTAACTCAGTTTGCTCTAAATCCTCGTAGGTACACGGCACTACGTCTTCACCAAAAGCGCGTTTATAACCTGCCACAGCAGATGACATACACAGGCGCGAATTTGTATCAATATTGCCTGAGCCTATGTAGCCTTTCATTAATTTATTCGCGATGTAGTAATCTTCAGTAAGTAACTGCCCCGACACATAAAATGCCACCGCATCGGGTCCGTGCTTTTGTATTATATCGTTAAATTTATTGGCAACATGGTCGGTTGCTTCATCCCATGTAACGGATTGGTTATTAATAAGAGGCGACGTTAAGCGATTATCACTGCCTGTTGTGTCGAGCAAATGCGTGCCTTTTACACATAAACGACCAAAGTTTGCGGGATGCTCTCGCATGCCTTCAAGCTTGGTTGGCACATTATTAAAAAGTGAAATATCAACACCACACCCTACACCACAGTAAGCACATGTTGTTTGTTTTAAACTCGTTTTATTTATAGTTGGTGACGTGTTTGCGGTTGCCATACTGCTCTCTTTTAGTGTGCTTTAATTTATGCGGGCTGTTTAACAGGCTCATTAATAGTAACTACGTTAATAGTGTTACTTGCTTTAGCGAGTGCGCTGTTTATTACGTTTTGAACGAGCTTTTCACAACCTCCACAGCCTGTACTGGCTTTGGTGCTTTGCTGCACACTTGCCAAATCTATGCAGCCTTTAGCGACTGTTTGTTCAATGGTGTGTTTAGTTACTTTATGACAAGCGCAAATAATAGCGTCATCAGGCAAGTCGTCGGCGCTTAGCTCTGCTATGTCGCCGGCAAGGGGCATAATGAGCGCTTCGGGGGCGGTGGTAAGTTCAATGTCGTTTAAATGATATTGCAGTAAATTATCGTAATCGCTGGTATCGCCAACAAGTACCGCGCCAATCAGCTTATTACTTTGTGAATTAGTGACTACTTTTTTATAAATGCCATTGGATTGATCCTCAAAATAATAGCTTATTGCGCCTTCGCTGCGTGCATGCGCATCGCCAATAGAGCCCACTTCAACACCCATTAATTTAAGCTTAGTGCTCATATCGGCACCGCTAAATTCATCGGCTTTATTGTCTAAGCCAGTACTTTGCAAAGTACCTTGCTGCGTATCTTGTAAAATATGCCCAACTGCTATTTTAGCCATGGCGTAACCGGGTGCCACTAAGCCAAAAATAAAGTTATTCCATAGTGCACATTCACCAATCGCGTATATGTTTTCATCACTCGTTTGACAGTGGTTATTAATTACAATACCGCCGCGCTCACCTAACTCTAAATTAAACTCGCGGGCTAAATTATCATAAGGGCGAATACCCGCCGAAAATACAATCATGTCGGTTTCAAGGGTTTTACCGCCTTTAAAACACATTTTGTAACGGCAACTTTCACCTTCTACTATTTCCTCAGTTGCTACCGATGTATGCACAGTAACGCCTAAATCTGTAATTTTGTTTTTTAGTAGCCGACCGCCACCCGCATCAACTTGTACGCCCATAAGTTGCGGTGCAAATTCTATTACGTGAGTCTGTAAACCCAGTTGCTTTAATGCGTTTGCAGCCTCAAGACCCAGTAAACCGCCACCAATTACCACGCCTACTTTACTACCGTGGGCTGAGTTTTTTATTGCGTGTAAATCGTTTATGGTCCGATAAACAAGGCAATGCTCACGATCTTTACCCGGTATAGGCGGTACAAATGGAAATGAACCTGTAGCAAGCACAAGCTTGTCGTATTCAAACGACTCCCCTTTAGCGGTCGTTACAGTTTGCGCATCACGATTTATATCAACCACTTTAGAATGAGTATGAAAGCGTACTTGCCAATCGTCATAGGTTTTATTGCATGTAAGTGCGAGGTCGTCTGCGGTTTTGCCTTTAAAAAAAGACGATAATTGCACACGGTCATACGCTAAACGGTCTTCACCGCTGAGTACCGTAATCTCAAATTGCTCATCAGCTTGATTTTGAGAAACCAGCTGCTGCACAAAATGGTGCCCCACCATTCCGTTTCCTACTACTACAACACGCTGCTTGCTTAGCATTTACTCACCTTAAAATGATATCTACTTTAGTAATTGGCTAAAATTGAAATCGAATTATTTGTTATAGGTTTGTTATAGCAATATGTAAGCCAAATATATAAGCATTTAAAATCAGCAAGTTGCCTACATTGGTGCAGTGGTGAAAAGCGTAAAGCCCCACAAGATGGTGCAACTGCACCATCTTGTGTCGCTATAAATTACAAGAGGATTTTAGAAGATAGTGAGGGTTAAAATTTAGCGCTCATCCATACCCATAATTTTTGAGTATCGACTTTATTAGCAGCGGTATCGCCCGCTGAGTAATCAGCGTATTTAACACCCACTGCGTATTGTTTATTAATAGGTTTAACATATTGTACGTTTAGCTCACTGCCTAAATCGTCAACCCCATTTGATTGCTCATTAGCATCAAAACTGTGATAAGCCACCAGCCATTTTCCGTCAAACGCTTTACCATTTAAGCTTATGTAAGTGTCGTCCAAGCCTTGTGCGGGTGTATTTAAAAACGTATCTGCCCAACCATTAAATTTATGTAACGTGGCAAGTGGTGTTGCAAACCCGTAATCGCCATTATCAGAGCCAAGTGACTCTATGCCAACTTTTAATGTTACTGTTTTATTGCCCAAACCATTTAAATCAACAGCGCCTTCAAGTGCATAGTAATCGGCATCAAAATCACTCACGCTTGTTGAGGCAGACTGCGTTGCATACTCCGCTTTGTAATAAAACTTTATGTCGTTTAGGGTTTTATTACCGTTAAAAGAAACGCCATAAGTGTCTAAACTGTCGTCTTGTAGTGCATCGTCACTTAATAAGTAACTGTATAAAACCACTTTGCCGAAGTCTGTTTTAAAGCTTGCATTAATTAGATGATCGGACGATTTAATGTCTTTATCGTCAGCAAATATGCGGTTACGCTTATTTAAATAACTGTACTGTAAATCTATGTTATTAAATGCGTAATTAATGGTTGCTGCATCAAAGGTTTGCCTATCTTGGCGCCAACCTACGTGTCCAACAAAACGCTGCCCATCAAGGGCTATTACTTGGCGTCCTACTTTTAGCGATAGACCATCGCGGGCATATTTAACAAAACCTTGGTCTATCTCAGTGCTTTCTGGGTCTGCAATAACAGAGTAATTAGTGTTTTTCCCCACCGTATTGTTGTAATCATCTACGCCCAATAGGCTGCGAGTGTCTTCTACTTCAATAACGGCTGAAAAACCATTAACCTCGTCTGTTTGATGCGTTAAGCGGGTTCTAAGTGTTAAGCCGCTTGCATCTTTTAAGGCATTTTCTTGATCAACGCTTTCAAAACGCAGTCTAAAATCAAGATCAGTTTGCGCAGCAAAGCTTATTGAAGGCGCAGTGAAGCAACCCAGTATAAAAATAATAGGTAAGTTGTTCTTATAGTTAAGCATTATGGTTCTCTAAGTTTTAATTATTAATACACATACCAAAGCAATAAATAAACACAGCGAAATACATTTCCACACCATAACTGGATCGCGTTTCATTATTGAACTTTTATTAGCGGTACTTTCTAAATAAGGATTAGGTTTGTTGATATCGTTTATAAACTCAGAAAAAGCTTGGTATCTGAGCTCTGGTTTAGGGGCAAGCGCTTTCATAAGGGCTTGATCTAACCAAAACGGAATATCGGCTCTGTATTTACGAATACTTGTGTAATGCCAATGGCTGTAATCTTTTGGCGCTACGTGGTTAAGTGGCAGTGGTTTATAAGGTAATTTTGAGCACAATAACTCGTATGCAATCACGCCAAGTGAAAACAAATCACTTTTAAAATCGGCGTGCATAGTAATAAGTGTTTCGGGTGCCGTATAGTCGGCAGTGCCTTGCGGGCAATCATCCGCAATTTGTTTAACCGACTCGTCCATAGCCGCAACACTTACGGTGCCGTAATCAATGAGCGTTACTTTACCGTGCGCATCTATCATTACGTTATCAAGTTTTAAATCGCGATGCACCATATCGAGTCGCTGAAACGCCCTTAGTGCATGTACTATTTGTTCAATAATACTGCGTACTTGGGTTATTTCTGGGTGCGGGACGTCGTGCTTCCAATCACTGAGTGTTTGCCCGTCCATGTACTCACAAATATGATACAAAAAACGACTCTGCGATTGCGTACTTAGCACTTTCATCACGTTAAGGTGGTTTATGCGTTGCCCCACCCAGCCTTCTCTTATAAAGCCTTGAAGGTAGTGCACATCATCTTCAAAATTAACCGAAGGTGCTTTTAAAACCACTGGCGGTATATCGGGCGCTTGTTGCACTAAATAAATGTGCGAGCGACTACTGGCATGCAATTTACGAATAACCGTGTAGTCATCAATTTTTTGTCCAACATTAAGCGCAGGTGGAATTTTGCGTCGTGTTAGCGAATGATAAAGCTCATCTAGTTTTTGCTCAGCAATGTTTTCTACTTTTACCAGTAAGCAACTTACGTTGTCGTCACTGCCTCGCGCTAATGCAAGTTCGGTAATTGCTTTAGCTGCATTTTCTAAATTAGCATACTCTAAATTAACGTGCTCATTAATTAATTTAGCTATATCACTACTTGGGAGCACATCGTGTACGCCATCGCAGGTTAATATATAAATATCGTCTGCTTTTAGGTCAACTTCGTATACATCTATTTCTTGATGAAGTTGTGCGCCAAGTGCACGCGTTAGCGTATCGTTTACTTTGTGATCCCGTGTTATTGCCTCTATTTTATTTCCTCGTAGGCGGGTAATACGCGTATCACCTAAGTGAAATATATAACCCGTTGCCGACTTTAAAATAAGTGCTGTAAAAGTCGTCATCCAATCGGCTTGGCGCTGACCTAAGTGATTGTAATTAACTGATTGCGAATAAAGCCACTGATTTAAACTTGCTAACACCTTCGACACTGACTTTTTAACCGCCCAACTTTCGGGGGTATTTAAATACTCATTTATAAAATGAGTAACCGAAAGTTGAGACGCTTGTTTAGCATTTTTTGCTGATGAACACCCATCGGCTAAGCAGGCAATAACGCCTTTAGACTCTTTTTCTTGCGCTTTGGTATTAAGAGCAGCAAACGCATCTTGGTTTTCTGCTTTTAACCCTTTAGCGCTGTGCCCGCCAAATGAAACGTTGAGTTCATTTTCAAGCGCTTTAGCTTGGTGTGTTTCATCAAACATAGTCAATAATGCCTTAAGTCACTGAAATAAGTTCAACGGTGCCGTCTTCATTTACTTCGGTAATGTGTCCGTCTGGTTCTTTCATAAAAAACAGTGCGCCTAAGCCAAGTAATGCACTACCCGCAATAATGAAAAAGAAGGTTTGATAATCAACAAGTGATAATGCCGTTAAGTACACTACTGCACCAACATTACCGTAAGCACCTGTCATTCCAGCTATTTGCCCAGTTAAACGACGCTTAATTAGTGGTACTGCGGCAAATACAGCGCCTTCACCAGCTTGCACAAAGAACGAACATGCCATAGCTGCAACAACTGCAAGCCATAAAGGCCAAGATGCATCAACTAAGCCCATTACAAAATAACCAACAGCAAGACCCATTGTAAGTACAATAAGGGTAATACGACGACCTAATTTATCTGAAATCCAACCGCCACCAGGGCGAGATGCTAAGTTCATGAATGCGTAAGCAGAGGCTAAAATACCCGCGTACACCATATCAAGCGCAAACACATCCATAAAAAACAGCGGCAACATAGAAACAACCGCAAGCTCAGAACCAAAGGTTGTAAAATATAAAATATTTAAAACAGCTACTTGCTTAAACTCATAACGATGCGACTCGGGTACAGGCTCTTTAAAAATATGACCATTTACGTCAAAGGTTTTATACACTTCGTAAATATAAAGTAGGACTAAAAAAGCATACACAGCAAGTACAAAATTAGCCGAAATTAAGTTAGCACCGGTTGGCGAAAGCTTCCAAGTAAGTAATGCTAATGCGCCGTACATAGGAATTTTCATAATAAGCAGTAATACAAAGTCGCCTTTACTGGTAACTTCCATTGCGCCTACTTTTTTAGGTTTAAAGTATGTACCGCCTTTTGGCGTATCGGTTACATTTAAATACCAAATAACACCAAATATAACGCTTAATACACCCGTTAAACCTACTGCGTAACGCCAACCGTCTTCGCCACCAAACATAAGAGCAATAATTGGCAATAACATAGCCGCTGCTGCTGAGCCAAAGTTACCCCAACCGCCATAAATACCTTCCGCTATACCCAGCTCGTTAGCAGGAAACCATTCACTCACCATTCGAATGCCTACAACAAAGCCAGCACCAATAAAGCCTAAAGCAAAACGCGCTATTGCTGCTTGCTCAAATGTAGTTGCCATAGCAAACATAAAACATGGAATACTACAGCTAATAAGTAGTGCCGCGTAAACAATACGGGGACCAAATTTATCGGTTAGCATACCCACCACAACACGCGCTGGAATAGTTAACGCTACATTTAAAATTAGTAATGTTTTAACTTGTGCCATGGTGATCCCAAGTGAACCCGCTATGGCACCTAATAAAGGAGCATGGTTAAACCATACAAAAAATGACACAAAAAAGACCATCCAACTTAGATGTAATACTTTCATTTTTCCGCTAAACGATATTAGGTTAAACCCAGAACTCGGTTGCATGTTTATTTTCCTCGTAAACGTATTATTGTTTTATTAATGCCCCACCCTTTTATATGAGTAGCAGCCCAATGTTTGTTAAATTTAAGTTAACCCGATATAGCAATTACTGAGCCACTAATTAAAAACCATAAATTTCATATGGTTACATGCAACAGTTGTTTTTATACGTTATAGTTGCACTATATGAGTGAAGGGCTCTGGGTTGTTAGAGTGCAAATAAAAAGCGTTACTACTTGCTCTTGGATTTAACAACTTGGTATTGTTCAAAAAAAGGTTGAGATTTTAAAAATGCAAAAGCCACCATTAACTTACCAGCAGCAACTGCGCTATTCTCGGCACATTATGCTGCCGCAGCTTGATATAGACGGACAAGAGCGACTATGGCAATCGCATGCTTTAATTATTGGTGTGGGTGGGCTTGGGTGTGCGGTAGGTCAATACTTAGCGGCATCTGGCGTTGGGACCCTTACCTTAGTTGATAACGATGAAATAGACGTGACCAACCTGCAAAGGCAAATACTGTATAAAGAAAGTGATATTGGTAGTTCAAAATGCAGTGCTGCTAAAAAACAGCTTAACGCGCTTAATAGTGAAATAGACATAAACACTATTGAGGCATTTTTTGATGCAAGTACCTCTACAGAACAATTATTTAATAACATTGATATAGTAATTGATTGCTCAGATAACCTCGCAACGCGTAATGCACTTAATAGCGCCTGTTTTAAAGCTAAAGTTCCGCTAGTGTCAGGCTCTGCAATACGTATGGAAGGACAAGTCGCGTGTTTTACTATGGATGAAAACAGCCACTGTTATGGTTGTTTATCGCAATTTTTTAGTGAACAAACACAAAGCTGCTCTGAATCCGGCGTACTTTCCCCAATTGTGGGGCTAATAGGCAGTATTCAGGCTACTGAAGCGCTAAAAATGCTTGCTGGTTTACCCAGCGGCTTAAGCGAACACTTATTGCTGGTGGATGGTTTAAGCATGGAGTTTAATCGTTTTAAAATAGCTAAAAACAGTCAATGTGCGGTGTGCAGCATTTAGTTATTCTAGATTGCTGATTGTTGTATAAAGCACATCGCCCACTTTAAAGTCGTTTTTGTCCCACACTCGTCTTGAAGCCAAGCAATACAATGTTTGCCCATCTACATTAAGCGTTAGCTGCCACTTATTATTAATAAGCTCAGCCTGAGTTAATATCGACTTTAAAACATTACTGTGCGTTGTTTGCTCAGGCTTTAACGCACTAAACGACATTTGCTCACTTTCTATAATTAGCTTATTACTGCTATCTATAAGTGCAGGAAGCACAAAAAGCGGTTGCTCACTTTGCTGTAATTGCAGTTGATATAGCCCGTAGTCTTCATCAAATTTAACCACATTGTAATTAATTAAGCTCAGCGGTGTTTGTCTATCGTTTGCATAAATAGCTTTTGCAACGTGTGCACTTGCACCTTGGTTTATCACCTTACCTTTATCAAGCTGAATAAGGGTATCGCAGCAAAATAGCAGCTCTTTTAATGAGTGACTTACTATTATAAATTTAATATTAAACTTAACTGCAAACTCGCTAAGTTTAGTGAGCGTTTTAAAACGCAATGACCAATCAAGCGCGCTAAAAGGCTCATCAAGCATTATAAATTTTTGACCGGCAAGCAAAGTGCGCGCAAATACTACACGTTGGCGCTCGCCACCCGATAAGCTTTGTACATCACGGTTTAGTAAGTCTTGTAATTCAAGTGTTTTAACAACGTATTCTAGCGTTAAGCTGGTTTGCTTATTCCCACAGTGTTTTTGTGTAAACGCTAAATTACCTGCCACATCTAAATGAGGAAACAACGGGCACGATTGCAACTGAAGCGTAATACCGCGTTTATCGCTTGGCAACTCATGCACTGGCTGATTGTTTACATAAACACTTTTTGCAGGCTCTAAACCGCTAATACAACGCAGTAATGTTGACTTACCCGAGCCAGAAGGCCCGTAAACACCCAATACATTAAACGACTCAAGCTCAAGGTTTATATCTAAATCAAAGTTATTGAGTGCTTTAAAAAGGCTTAACTTAATCATGTTATTGCTTAACCCCTACAATGCTTTTATTAAACTTAAATAACAGCACTAAACAGGCAAACGAAATAGCCAGTAAAATAAGTGAAAGCTGATGCGCCGCCGTATAATTTAACGATTCAACATGGTCATAAAGCGCAATAGACACCACCTGTGTTTGCCCCTGAATATTGCCGCCAATCATTAATACCAAACCAAACTCACCCAATGTGTGCGCAAAGCCTAAAGCAAATGCGCTACCAATACTGGGTTTTAAAAGCGGAATAATTAAATGCACAAAGCGTTTAAACGGGCTTAACCCAAGCGCAATGGCAGCTTCGTTATAGGTTTGATTAATATGCTTAAACCCAGCCACAAGAGGCTGCATTACAAAAGGCAGCGAATAAAAAAGCGAGCCAATAACCACGCCCTGAAAACTAAACGCAAGCTGAGTACCCGTTAGCCAAAACCAAAACTGCCCAAAAGCGTGATCAGGCGAAAACAAAACAAGTAAGTAAAACCCTAACAACGTAGGCGGCAGCACTAAAGGCATTGCAATTAATGCCTCTAAAAATGGTTTAAATTTACCGTTATAGCCAGCAAGCTTGTAAGCCAGTGGAATACAAAAAACAAGAAGGAGCACTGCGGTTATAAAGGCAAGTTTTATAGTTAACCACAGCGCGGTTAAATCACTTTGAAGCATTGTTGTCCTTTATTCTGTAACCTAATTCAATTAACTGTTGCTGCGTAGCCTCTGCCATTAGAAATTGCATGAGTTGCTTAGCGCTAGCACGCTTTTTAGTCGAGCTAATAATAACGCCTTGTTGAATTATATCGGGATATTGATTTGTAGGCAGCACGGTGTAATCTAAATATTTTTGATCTTGCGTGTTACTGTAAGCTGCCTTTAGTGATGAAACAGCCACCAGCCCTATTCCTACATTACCACTTTCAACAAACTGAAATGCATGCGTAATATTATTACCGTACACATAATTTACTGGCTTTTTAAAATGGTTATTCGCGTAGTGCTCTGAGGCACGCCCGTATGGTGAAAAACGCGGATTAGCAATGGCTACTTTATCATTTACTTTTTCAGCTTTGGGTTGCCACAAAGCAAGTTCGCCTAACGCGTAAGTGATTAAGCTGCTTTGCTCGGCATAGCCTTCTTTAATAAGTGATTGCGGTCGAAAATCGTCGGCCGATAAAAACACATCAAATGGTGCGCCATGCACTATTTGCGAATATAAAACACCGCTAGAAGCGGCTGATATTTTCACTTCAACATTAGGTAATGGGGATTTTTTTAGTAGGGTTTGCAATACAGTTTTAAAATTACTCGCTACGGCTACTTGCAGCGTTTCTTTTGCGTTTACGCCGCACGAAAGCATGCATGCGATAAGCAAAAAATAACCCAACCATGTATTGTAAAGCTTTGACATTATAAGTATTGTTTCAAAATAAAATGATTTAAGTAAGCAATATATATGAACGATGTTTGCAATGCACCCGGTTTATTGCCAATTGAAACTGCAATACAAAATATACTTGGCTCAATAACGCCAGTTAAAGACGTTGAAACCATCACTATAATGCAAAGCGTTGATCGCGTTTTAGCAAGCGATGTTAAATCAACTATAAACGTACCAGCTCATAACAACTCTGCAATGGATGGCTATGCGCTGTGTATTTCAGATAAAAGCTTAACCTACACACAAGTAGGTAGTGTGTTTGCAGGTCAAGTTTTTGAAGGAACACTTACCCCTGGTCAATGCGTAAGAATAATGACCGGCGCTGCCATTGCACCTGGCGCTAACGGCGTTGTAATGCAAGAAAACGCCTCGGTTGATGGCGATAAAATTACGTTTACTGCGCAACCTGAGCTAAATGAAAACGTGCGTTTTGCTGGCGAAGATATTGCTATAGACGACGTTATTTTAAAAGCAGGCGATAAATTAAAAGCCGTTGATGTGGGGTTACTTGCATCTTTGGGAATTGCCAATATAGACGTGGTAAGAACCTTAAAAATAGCCGTGCTTTCTACCGGCGATGAGCTAATAGAACCTGGTCAGCCGCTTAAGCAAGGCGCTATTTTTGAAAGCAACCGCGCTGTTATTATTAGTGCGCTGCAACAAAAAAATATAGACGTGCTTGATTTAGGAATTATCCCTGATGACAAAGAACTCATCACTAATGCATTTTTGAAAGCGAACGAACTTGCCGATGCCGTAATAAGCTCAGGCGGTGTATCGGTTGGTGAAGCCGACTTTACTAAAGAAGTGCTCAACGAAATTGGCGAAATACACTTTTGGAAAATAGCCATGAAACCAGGCAAACCTTTTGCCTTTGGTAAACTAGCTAACAGTTACTTTTTTGGCTTGCCAGGTAACCCTGTGTCGGCTGCTGTTACGTTTAATCAGTTAGTAGAGCCTGCACTGCAAAAGCTGTCGGGGCTTGGTGAAGTAAACCCTAAAATGCGATTTAACGCGGTTACTACATCCGTTATTAAAAAGCGCCCTGGCAGAGCTGACTTTCAACGCGGTACTGCAACAATTAACGAGCAAGGTGACTTAGTGGTTGCCCCGTTTAATAAACAGGGCTCGGGTGTACTTTCGTCGCTTAGTAAAGCTAACTGCTTAATTGTAGTGCCAGCACAAAGCGGCAATATCGAAAAAGGCGCAACAGTAAGTATTGAGTTGCTATAAAGCCTAAAATGCTACAGCTAACTGTATAATTTAGCTGTAGCGCTATGTAGGTCTTAAAATATTTTTATATTTAATGTTTGAATTAAACAATTTAACTTTTCGCTATGTCCTACAAACTCTTCTTTGCTTAATCTATTAACACACTTTAGCGCATTTTTAGTCGCAAAGTATCTATCATAACTTAGGCTTCTTTCGCATTTAACACTATACGTTGAGGGCCAAGAGCCACCGGCACCCGTTGCTATGCCAACAACGTTACATGTAGCATCTATATACTGCTCCCATGCTTTTATTTGTGCTTTAACTGCATCTACTTGGTAATCGTCATTTAGTTGTGGGTAGATTTCATCCATCATTTTACTGATTTTAGTTTTGTATCTATTGCCCTCTAAATTATAAGTATTGCCCGTGTGCATTGCACCGCCTTCTGGCCAACCATCAGCGCTTTGTGCAAATGCGCCAAATGATGAAATAGCAAAAGCAAACCCAATAATAATTTTATTCATTTTAAATCTCTTTAATACCAATCTGCTTATATATGGGGTCTATTTAACGTTAAGAAAATTACGCTAGAACTAGGCAAAAATTTTTGTATCTAGTTGTTCTAAATAAAAAATTTTTAACGACGTTATAGTGAAATTTAATTCGTTAAATTGATCAAAGATTTATGCAGGTTGGTATAATAGTTAGACCAGATACCTGTAAAAAACGCCTATAAAAAATGCCGCTAAGCTTAGCTGAGCGGCATTATATTATTCAATAAGCTTTTAAAGAGGTCTATTTAAAAACCAAATATTTTTAAATCAAAAAACTTAGTCGCCACTGTATTTATAAATATCACAGCTAGAATGACAGGAATAAACGTTGAAAGTGAAAAGTTAACGTACTTTTCCATCAAGCTTCCCGCATAATTAGGCGAACCTAAGCTTAGCTCTTGTGTTAAGCGTGCTTTTTTCCAGCGGTACATTACAAACAAACACACCATTAAGCCATTAAGCGGTAAAATTGTGTCGTAAAATACATCAACAATAATATCAAAAAAGCTCTTATTAACGCCGCCATAACTGGTGAACGAAGTAAGGCTGTCAATCATACCAAACGACATTGTACATAAAATAGTAAGTACACCGGTTGAAAGTGTAAGGATGCCCAATGCTTTTTTACGGCTAATACCTTTACGGTCACTTAGTGTTGCTGTCGGTACTTCTACTATTGAAACAAGTGAAGTAATCGCTGCAAAAAATACTAATAAGAAGAATGAGAACGCAACAATAGACGCACCTACATAACCAATATCATTTTGCAGTGCTAATAATATTTTAGGTAGGTATACAAAAATCATTGATACAGACGAGTCAGAAAGTGCTGATGGGTCTGTGTTTGGATCAAAGCTAAATATAGCGGGCAACACCATTAGGCCCGCTACAAACGCAACGAGTGAGTCTGTAATAGCGACCATTTTCGCGCTACTTACAATGTCATCCTTTTTAGAAATATACGACGCGTAAGTCATTAATATACCCATACCCAGCGATAGCGAGAAAAACGCTTGGCTTAATGCGCCATTAAGTACACTTGCACTCATCTTAGAAAAATCAGGAATAATGTAGTATTTAACACCGGCCATTGCGTTATCAAGCGTTAATACATAAGTAACTAAAGCAAGTAGCATGAAAAGTAAGGCTGGCATTAAAAATTTAGCGGCTTTTTCTATGCCTTGTTTAACACCCCCTAATAAAATTAAGTTAACAATAATAACCACAACGGCCATATAACCAAACACAGTGTAACTATTAATAAAAACACCAAAGTGGCCAGGATCTGCAAGTAAATCTAAATTACCGAGGCCTGTTTGCGTTAAGTAACCAAAAATCCAAACCGTAATTACCATATAAAACACAGCAATCATAAATGGTGTAAGCACCGCTAAAAAACCTGCTAGCTTCCATTTTTTATCGTTATTAGATAATAGCTTGTACGAACCAAGTGGATCTTTTTGAGCGTTACGACCCATTGCCATTTCAGCCATCATGACTGGTAAACAAATAAATACGACAAATAAAGCGTAAATTAATAAGAATGCGCCACCACCATTTTTGGTAGCAGAAACCGGAAAACCAACTAAATTACCAATACCAACAGCCGAACCTGCCGCTGCCATTATGAATCCGAGACGGGAACTAAATCGTTCTCTATTTTCGCTCATGCATAAAACCTTTTTATTATTTTGTATATTTCAGCGACTCTACCAGTGTTACACAGAGATTTTCAAGCAATTACAGCTTAAAAATAAAATCGAAGTGTAAACCTGTGTAAATACGCTTTTAATTCACCAATTTTCAACGCTGTGGTAGTATTGCGTTAATCAAATTTAACAATTTTTATGAGATTCCTTATGTTGTACATGATTCACTCAACAGACGTTGAAAACAGCTTAGAGCTTAGAAAAGCAGCACGCCCGGCACATTTAGCACGCCTTAGTGAGCTTGATTCACAAAACCGTTTATTAACTGCGGGTCCGTTTCCGGCAGTCGATAGTGAAGATCCTCAAGAAGCAGGTTTTACCGGTTCATTAGTTGTTGCTGAGTTTGAGTCAATAGAAGCAGCTCGAGAGTGGGCAGCAGCTGACCCTTACGTTGCCGCTGGCATCTATGAAAATACAATTGTTAAACCTTTCAAAAAAGTGTTCCCTGCTTAAAAGTGTATTAAACCCTAAGAGCGTGTGTTGCACTGTAATTCAGGGTTTGTTCACAAGATTTTAATTAAAATTGCTGAGATAAAAGCGAATTTAGCGTTTTTACTTGAATTTTAGTAACTTAGTTAATTAAACTAAGTGGGTCTGGTCTAGGAGTTTTCCATTATGCGCGTATTATTAAGCCTCGGTTTTATTGCTTGTGTTAGCTTAGCTAACTTTGCTCAAGCAGCGACGGCCACCCAAGCATCTCATGCTGAGGTGGACAAAAAGAAAGCCGTAATACTTGCAAAGAAAACAATAGGCGGTAAGACCTTAAAAATTACCGAAAAAACAGATTTTTATACCGTACGAATACTCAAATCTGACGGCCACGTCGTTGATTTACATATAAATAAAAAAACCGGCGAAGTGAAAAAGGATTAACAAATGCGAATTTTAGTTATTGAAGACGATTTACATTTAGCAGATAACCTACGTAATGCTTTAGAAAAAGAACGTTACAGCGTGGATTTATGTCACGATGGTGAAGCAGGTCTTTTCCACATTACAGAATACCCGCTTGATATGGCCGTAGTTGATTTAGGTTTACCTAAAATAGACGGTATTGAGCTAATCAATAAAGCACGAGCACAAGGCATTACTATCCCTATTTTAATCTTAACAGCGCGCGATCGCTGGCAGGATAAAGTAGAAGGTTTAGATGCAGGTGCAGATGACTACCTTACTAAACCATTTCATGTTGAAGAACTTATTGCACGTTGTAATGCATTAATTCGTCGCAGTGCTGGTAAAGCAAATCCAGAAATGACTGCGGGTCCAATTAAAATTCATACACGTTCACAACAGGTATGGGTTGATGATAAAGAGCTTAGCCTTACAGCTTACGAATATAAAGTACTTGAATACTTAATGGTAAATCCGCAAA
This sequence comes from Pseudoalteromonas sp. NZS71_1, assembly GCF_015864305.1. Classification (NCBI taxonomy): domain Bacteria; kingdom Pseudomonadati; phylum Pseudomonadota; class Gammaproteobacteria; order Alteromonadales; family Pseudoalteromonadaceae; genus Pseudoalteromonas; species Pseudoalteromonas sp. NZS71_1. Next base: position 162,046 of record NZ_JADYXM010000006.1, read on the forward strand.
AAGTAATTTCAAAATCAGAACTTACTGAGCATATTTACGACCAAGACTTCGACCTTGATTCAAACGTAATTGAAGTATTTGTACTACGTTTGCGTAAAAAGCTTGACCCTGAAGGCGTACTAAACCCAGTAGAAACACTACGTGGGCGTGGTTACAGGCTTAAAAGCCAGTGGTAATACCGCAAATATCGTTAAAAATAAGGCAAGGATTTATCCTTGTCTTTGTTTTATTAGTCGCACTCCCTATCTTATTTTATTCAATTGGCAAAGCGTATTACGCTTCGCTTGTTGATGCGACAGAAAAAACCCTCGAGGCGCAGCTCTACTCGCTAATATCTGAAGTCGACTTTACTGAGCATGGTATTATTATGCCCAGCACTATTTTAGCGCCTGAGTTAAACAGATTAAATTCAGATACCTACGCAATGATTTACCGCGATGATGACCCTGTTTGGAACTCAGAATCGGCTGTAAATTTAAACTATGTACCTCAACAAATAGAAACCAAAGCAGGTGCCGCCGACTTCAGGCGTGTGGAGTATAATAATACCGCGTACTGGCAACTTAGCCTGACTGTAATTTTAAACAACATAGATCAATCAGAACAAGCTCGCTTTATATTAGTCAAACGTAACGACGCTCTACTTCGTATAATGGATGGCTTTAAGCAAACCCTTGTAGATTGGATGTTTATCATGGGGATTGCAATTGCAGGCCTAATGGCGATTGGTTTTATTTGGAGCGCTCGCCCACTCCAACGACTCGATAAAGAAATAAAAGCGATTGAATCGGGTGATATTCAAGAAATTAAAGGCCTCTACCCTGTAGAGCTGCAAACAATAAAAGCAGACCTAAACTTGCTACTTGAGTCGCAACAGCGCCAAAAAGAGCGCTACAGAGCCTCATTAAGCGACCTTGCTCATGCACTTAAAACACCGCTTGCAGTACTAAAATCAAGTCCATTGGCAAACGATGCCGATGCACAAGAACAACTCGACCGAATTAATGTGATGATCGAGCACCAATTAAAGCGTGCTGCAACCGGTGCATCAGACACGTGGAAAAAGCAAACACCCATTAAGCCAGTACTTGATTCAATACTCAGTGCTATGGCAAAAGTATACCGTGATAAAGATATTATTTTTACCTGCACCGTAACCGAAAAAGATTACTTTTTAGGTGACCAAACAGATTTAATGGAATTACTCGGTAACTTGATTGATAACGCCTGTAAAGCGTGTCGCTCGCAAGTAGAAATACAAGTAATCCAAAGTAAAACTCTGTGTATTGGAATTAGCGATGATGGCCCTGGTGTGCCAGAGGATAAACGTGAATCTTTACTTACACGTGGTACTCGCCTCGATACATACGAAAGCGGACACGGCGTAGGCATGGCGATTGTATCTGATTTAGTTAAGTCGTATAACGGGACACTTACCATTACCGATGCTGATAACTTAGCCGGCGCTCAATTTATCTTAGAGTTTAATTACAATGACAAAAAGTAACTATTTATTAAAACTAACTGCCATTGTGCTATTAACTACAAGCCAGTACAGCTTTGCAGATGAAGCATGTACTTTAGCCGCTAAAGCAACAACCGATGAAGCTAAGCGGTATATTCAATGCCTAGATAGCCAGATCGATAAAGCAAAGCAAGCACAAGGCAGTTGGATACAAAAGCGCAAATATGAGCTAACTAAATCACAAGAAAGCACAGGCAATACGCAAGTATTGCCGTTATTTATGCGCAGCATTAAAAATAACGAAAAGTACCTTGAGAGTGCCTGCCAATGGCGTTACTTAATAAAACTTCCTAATGCGACAACAGCGGCCATTAGCTATAAACTCTGTGAAATTGAGCTTATAAATCAATTTACAGAATCACTAAAACACCCATTTTAACGTAACTTAAGCGCACTAGACTAGTTATACCAACCTGCATAAATCTTTGATCAATTTAACGAATTAAATTGCACTATAACGTCGTTAAAAATTTTTTATTTAGAACAACTAGATACAAAAATTTTTGCCTAGTTCTAGCGTAATTTTCTTAACGTTAAATAGACCTCGTATATAAGCAGATTGGTATTACGTTTCACTACTAGTTCCCTTTAGTCTACTTGACAATTTATTCATATCAAAACAAACTACCTACTAGTAGATTGCTAAATGGGTAATAAAAATGACTAAACCAGTAATAATTATAGGTGGCGGACTTGCCGGCTTATACTGTGCGTATAAATTACAACAACTTAATATTCCGTTCTTATTACTGGAAGCTAAATCGCAATTAGGCGGTCGAATTTTTGCCGCGCAATCACCAATAAATAACGATGTTAGTTTTGATTTGGGCCCTACGTGGATATTTCCCCACCAACCAAAAATTCAAGCTTTAGTAAAGTCACTCAACTTGAGTATATTTGAGCAATACAACAAAGGTGATGTGTTATATCAAGCACCTAATTCCAAGCAGCCTCAACAAATTGCAGGTGCTGGAGATATGCAGTTATTTAGGCTTAAGCACGGCATGAATACCTTAATAACTGCCTTATACGCGCAACTTAATCCTGATTCTGTGTTATTAGAACACAATGTCACTGAGCTTAAAAAAGGTGATAACAACTGGCAAATTACGGTTAATCACTTAGGTAATATTAAGCACTTTACTACTGAAAAACTAATTTCAGCAGTTCCTGCTCGTATGGTTACAACACACTTAACACCTGAACTATGGGCGACTCCAGCACTCATAAACCGCCTTAGTAGTGTACCTACATGGATGGCAGGACAAGCCAAATTTATAGCTACTTTTGAACATGCATTTTGGCGTGATAAAAACTTATCAGGGCAGTGCTTTAGCCGCGTAGGCCCTATGGTCGAAATTCACGACGCCAGTGCTGAAGATGGCAATTACGCCGCATTATTTGGCTTTATAGGTGTGCCCTACTTATCACGAAACCAAGTAACTCAAGAGCAATTAATTCAAGCCTGTGCCCAGCAGCTTAGCTACTTTTATGGTAAAGATGCAGAAAAGGCAACGGGGTACTTTATTAAAGACTGGGCAGACGATAAGTTTGTAGCGAATAGAGACGATCAAACTCAGCCTTCACAGCACCCAGAATTTGATTTTTCTGGCTTGGATGAGCAATTAAATAACCTAAATATTCATTTTGTAGCGAGTGAGTTTGCAAAACAAGAAGCGGGATATTTAGAAGGCGCAATAAACGCGGTGGATGACGCTATTAAATTGTTTGTTAATTAATAGTCTTGTATTTACTGTTAACGTAGCCATCAAGGGCTTTAATTTTACAGCCCTTGATGGTTATAGATGTTAGTTATTTTTAGCAACGTCTTCGCCACTGCCTAGTAGAGTGGCAACCCACTTACCTTCTGCACTGGCTTCTAGGGCTATTTTTACAATCATCGTTAATGGCACAGATAAAAGCATACCTACAGTACCTAATAACCAGCCCCAAAATATTAATGATAAAAATACTACTAGCGTTGAAAGACCTAGCCCTTTGCCCAAAAATTTAGGCTCTACAATATTACCCATTACCGTATTTATTGTTAAATAGCCTGCAGCAACCAATCCCGCAATTAACGGGCCTTGAGTAATAAGTGCAAGTAATACTGCCGGTACAGCCGCAATAATTGACCCAATATTAGGAATGTAATTGAACATAAACGCCAATACGCCCCAAAGCACAAAGTAGTCTACATCCAAAATCCATAAGTAAAACGCAGCAATAATACCCGTACCTAAACTTACTAGCGTTTTAATTGCCAAATATGAATTAATAGACTCTAAAAAGCGGTCAATTTGCTTCATTTTGCTATCAGGATCTTCAAGTGCCATGTGTATTTTTTTGCTCAGCATTGGCCCTTCAAACAGCATAAAAACAACAGTTAAAATAATTAAAAACATGTTTGCCATTACGCCACCTAAACCGGTGAGCATATTGGTGGCTACATCAACCATTTTACCTGGGTCGAACATATTGATTAACTGATCTTTATTGATCAATATATTGTATTGAGATGCTAAATCTACCAGCCATACAAATTCTTCTTTGAGTTGTGTTTTATACTCAGGAAGTTGCTGCGAAAAATCATTTATTGACTGCCCTACAAGCCCGCCAAGGCTCACACCTAAGCCAACTATAATAAGCACCACCAACATAACAGCAATGCCTTTAGGAATTCGGTAGCGCGCAAAAAACTTGATTAGCGGATTACAAATAATGGCAATAAACGCTGCCAAAATAAACGGAATAATAATTACACTTGCTGCTTTTATCCCCGCGAGTACGACCACTAAGGAAGCAAAAACTATTAAGCTTTTATTTACTCCAGTTAAACTTGCCAATTTATTAATCCTTTTATTAATTATATGGCCTTAGTGTAAGGCAAAAGGTAATTAAATGAAATAATGACGAAGTGATCATAAAAGCCTGTTTTACGTATAAATTTGCAAAGCTGTTTGCTAGCGAGTATGTTTTTTAATCACTTGCTACTATTTTATTGTAAGGATTAATAATGCATATATTTGTTACTGGCGCGACGGGATTAATTGGTAAGCACTTATGCCCTTTTTTACTTCATCATAATACTGTTACTGTGCTTAGCCGAAATCCAACTAAAGCTAACGTATTACTGGGACATAAAGTTAAAGCCGTAAGCAATGTTAATACAGTAGATTTTAACACCGTTGATATTGTTATTAATATAGCTGGCGAACCAATTGTAAATAAACGCTGGAGCGACAAGCAAAAGCAAATAATACGCGACAGCCGTATTGGTATTACACAACAAATTAGCGAAGCTATTAAAGCTTGTAGCACTCCCCCGCATACTTTTATCTCTGGAAGTGCTGTTGGCTTTTATGGTCGACAAAATAGTAACCCTATTGATGAAACCTGTGAAAATCCGCATGATGAATTTAGCCACCAGCTTTGTAAAGACTGGGAAAATGCAGCGCTACTTGCGCAATCAGAACAAACCAGAGTGTGCCTATTACGCACGGGTATTGTTTTGGCCAAAAAAGGTGGGGCATTAAGTAAAATGCTACCCGCTTTTAAATTGTGTTTAGGCGGCCCTATTGGTGATGGCGAGCAAGGTATGTCGTGGATACACATCGACGATATGATTCAGCTAATACTTTTTATTATTAGACATCCTGAAATATCAGGTCCTGTTAACGCAACTGCACCAAACCCTGTGAGCAACGCTCAATTTAGTAAAAGCTTAGGCGAGACGTTATCACGACCTGCATTTATCCCTATGCCCACTGCAGCACTTAAACTATTAATGGGTGAAATGTCAGACTTACTAACAACGGGGCAATTTGTAGTCCCTAAAAAAGCACTCGTTCATAATTATCATTTTCATCATCCTGATATTAAATCAGCTTTAGAGAGTTTGGTTTAGCGGGCGTTAATAATTCTTGAGGTAAAATATAAAAATTGAAAAAGCAATCCTTTTAACTGAATTGACCTTTTCTTATTAATACATAATAATTACAACAGTTAGTTAAATATATATTTCATCATTTTATAATAAAGAGAATAAATCATGTTTCATTTGCCTACTGTGATCTTCTTCTCTTTTATCCTTAACTTGTTCATAAGCTTATTTTTTCTCTCAATTTATAAATATAAAAAACAAACATCTTTTTTATTATTTGGTTTAGCCTGTGCCACATTTGCATTAGCCGAAATACTGGCATGTTTGCGCTTATACATAGATCTTCCTTTAATAACCCACTATTTAGCTAGTGTTTCAATGATTACTAGCCCACTTTTAATTATTGTTGGACTATATAAATACAAAAACGTACAAAATATTAGCTTAATGCCTCTTTACTGCATATTTGGTTTTTCTAGCTTATTGTTATTGGCAATTTATCCTTTCGGTGCAGCAAAAATGCTAACGAGTTTAGTAATTGCCGGATTATTTATTTACACAGCGTATTTAATCAAAAGCATGAGCTTTGTTGCTAAAGCCCAGAAAAAGGCGTTAATTACCTGCTTTTTAGTGCACAGTGGAGTTATGTTTTTAAATGCTATATTTCTATCAATACCGGTACTTAGTTCGAGTATTCAAGATGTAGCAACCCCTTTGCAAATTGTGCTTATTAGTCATTTACTATTAGCCACACTGAGTGCTCTTATACTGCCATTTTTGTTATTTTCTAATAGTGAATATACGCTATCGAACCTTGCCAATACCGACTCTCTTACACAGTTATTTAATCGCAGAGGTTTCTTTAATAACGCCAAAGCAGTCCTTAAACAACCTAATAACAATGATATAAATGTATCTATAATTATTCTAGATATTGACTTTTTTAAGCATGTAAACGATAAGTACGGCCACGACACGGGCGATCAAGCAATTAAATGGATTGCGCAGCACATAAAAGAGCAATTTATTGATGAGGGTATTTGCGCCAGAATAGGCGGTGAAGAATTTGCAATATTACTACCAGACTATTCCCTACGAGCAGCTAAAGAATATGCAGAGCACTTACGTGAAAATATTTCTAAGCATCCGTTTTATTATCAAAACGCGCATATAAAACTATCTGTGAGCGCGGGAGTGAGTCACTCTGTAAATGGTAAAATGAGTGTAAAAGACTTACTGTCGTTGGCTGATAAACGCCTTTATCTTGCTAAAGAAACCGGCAGAGATAAAGTAGTTAGCTTTGACGAAAAAAACCTCTTAATGCAGTGCTAATTATTTTACAAGCTATTATAAAAAAGGTTCCTCCTATAAAAACGTGGTAACCCTTTGTATTTATAGCGACTTGTTCCTATTTAGTTATATCAATTAGCTCAAGTATTTATGCAGGTTAGTATTAATCCTCTACATAAAAAAAGCCCTTCATTCGAAGGGCTTTGGTATACACACAATAGAGTTAATAAACTACTTACAAGACAGTGTAGCTTCGCCTGCCTTATTTGGCACAAACTGAATATTAGCCACAGAAATTGACGCTTTACCATTGCTGCGTAAGCTAAATGGGCTTGTTAGGTTTGCAAAATTAACACCCTTATCAGCAAAACAACCTAAATCGATTGATACTGACTGCCATTTATTCTCAATGCTTTTATCTACAACGTTTGCTAAATCAATGCTTGCACCACATTCGCCCGAGCAAGTCATAGCAAGTGCTATATCGCTCGTTAGTGCTTCGTTTAATTTAATATCAAAGCTAATCACACTATCGGCTTCAACGTAGGCAATGGTATCTTCTGCAAAGCTTGTTACTATTTCAGCACTGGCTTTTTCTGCACCGCTAAAGTTAAATTGGCGCGCGTCTTCTTGTACTATTTTGTCCTCAGTTCGGTATTTAATTGCACCAAATTCATGAGTACTACTCGATACATCTAAAAGCTCATTGCCCGATTTTAACAATAAGCGCCATGGTGCTACAGGTGCACCAACAAGTATATCCATACTCGTAAGCCCTGAGTTATCAAGTTTAGAGTCTTCATCAAGGTCGTCAGCTAACACGTTTTTATCGCCGTACGTTAAACCAAAACCATAAGGGAGTAATGGGTCGTAATTTTCATCGCCTTTATTAACCGCAGTTTGTACCGCTGATTTAGGCCAAGAAAACGATAATTTACCTTTAAAGTTATTTTGAATGGTGCCGTCTGCCGCTTTTAATAAAACATCAGCAATACCTGCGCCTTCTGTACCTGGTAACCATGCAGCTACAAACGCGTCAGATGCGTTAAGTTCGCTGTTAACCCACATAGGTCGACCTGATATAAACACCGATACAACAGGAATGCCTTGCTCTTTTAGCGAGTTTAAAAGTGCTAATGACTTTTTATTTCCGCGCTCAAACTCAAGGTTATCTTTATCGCCGTGCCCTTCTGCGTAAGGTTCTTCACCAAATACAACAATAGCAACATCAGGACGTTGTTCAAACGTACCATCAGCACTTAAAGTAACACTTCCACCTGCTGCAGATATTTGCTCTTCAAGCCCTTTGTAAATTGACGTTGCTCCAGGGAAATCAGCATTTTTATTATTAGTCCCCTGCCACGTAATACTCCAACCACCCGACTGTTTACCTATATTATCAGCACCATCACCTGCAACAAGTACGCGTTGATTAGCTGCGATAGGCAATAGGTTATTTTTATTTTTGAGTAATACAAGCGATTCGCGCACAGCTTGACGTGCTACTTCGCGGTGCTCTTGGGCACCAATTAGCTCTGTTTTTCCAGAGTAAAGACGCTTAGCCGGGCTTGGTTTATCAAATAAACCAGCGCGAAGTTTTACGCGTAATATTCTGCTCACTGCGTCATCAATACGCGACATACTAATTTCGCCTGACTTAACTTGCGCAATTGTGTTGTTATAAAGAGGCTTCCAGGCACCTGTTGGGACCATGAAAATATCAAGGCCAGCATTAACGGCTTGTGCACAACTTTCGTTAGTACAGCCTTCAATTTGCCCATGGCCATTCCAATCGCCTACTACGAATCCATCAAAACCCATTCGTGTTTTTAATACATCAGTAAGTAAATATTTATTGCCGTGATTTTTAACGCCATTCCAGCTATTGAACGATGCCATAACCGATTGGCTACCTGCAGACAAGCCACCTACATAACCTTGGGCATGAATATCAAATAGCGACTGTTCGCTATCTATATTATTTCCCTGATCATCCCCATCAACCGTGCCACCGTCGCCAATAAAGTGTTTAACGGTACTAATTACACGCTTGTCACTTAAAAAGTCGCCATCGGCTTTACCTTGTAAGCCATTTACTATGGCTGCTGAGTAATCATGTACAATTTTTGGATCTTCTGAGTAGCCTTCGTACGTTCTGCCCCAGCGATCGTCGCGCACTACGGCAACTGTGGGTGCAAATACCCAATCTATCCCCGTAGCCATTACCTCTACTGCAGTAATCGATGCTATTTGCTCGATTAAATCAGGATTATTCGCCGCGCCTAAACCAATGTTGTGCGGAAATAACGTGGCACCAATTACATTATTATGGCCATGTACTGCATCGGTGCCCCACATAGTTGGGATACTACTGCCATCAACTGAGTCATCGACAGAAGCTTGATAAAAGCTCTCTGCTAAGGCTACCCAGTCCATTGGTGTTGCATGTTTGTCGCCATTAGGGAATGCACCACCGCCATTAAGATATGAACCAAAGCCATATTTACGCATGTCTTCAACGGTAATATCACGAATTTCTGGCTGAATCATTTGAGCAACCTTTTGCTCAAGTGTCATGGCTTTTAAATAGTTAACTATTTTAGCTTCAATATCGGCATCTTTTTTAACGGCAATATTAAGTTTTGGCCAAATTTGCGCTGTTTTAGATAACGTTTCATTAGTTTCAACCGATGTTACTGCGTCGTTTGAACAAGCCGATAAAGTACCTACTGATGCAATTAATGTTGCTAAGGCTATTTTATTAAGTGTAAAAGGGGTTTTCATTATAGAGTCTCCTGCGCTTGAACTGGTTTGCTACCGCTTAAACCATAGAACACGATAAATATGTAACATAAAATAGGTAAAACATACGAAAGTTGAACACCCACACTATCAGCAAGTGCACCTTGTAAAAGTGGCACTATTGCACCACCTACAATCGCCAAACACAAAATACCAGAGCCTTGAGCGGTATGCTTACCAAGTCCATTTAACGCTAAACTAAAAATAGTGGGGAACATAATAGAATTGAATAAACCAACCAATAGTATTGACCACATTGCTAATTGACCCGACGTGCTCATGGCAATAACGACTAAGATAATAGCCATGGTCGCGTTAAAGCCAAGTACTTTACCAGCGGGTAATTTTTGCATTACAGCAGCACCAATAAAACGCCCAACCATAGCACCACCAAAATAATAAGTGATGTAATGAGCTGCAGCATGCTCTTTTAGTCCTGCAATATGTTCTTGCGCTAAAAAGCTTACTAAAAAGCTACCAATTGCCACTTCTGCGCCAACATACATAAATATACCCACAGCACCTAATACAAGATGGCGATACTGCCATGCACTGCCTTCAATTTTTTCTGAGTTTTTAGCCGCTTCTTTTTGCTCGCTCATAATGTCTGGTAATTTAAGCCAAGCAAAAATACCGGCTAGTAAAATAAGCATTGCAGCTAAAAGGAGGTAAGGAAGTTGAACTGACTCTGCATTTTGTGCAGGTGTTAAAAAGGCTTCTGACGCTGAGTCCAGAATTAACAGAGCACCAAATGATGGCGCAACCGTAGTACCTAACGCGTTAAAAGCTTGAGTAAGCGTTAAACGAGACGACGCAGTTTTTGCTGAACCCAACAAACTTACATAAGGATTTGCAGATACTTGTAATAACGTTATGCCACTGGCAAGTACAAATAAAGCGAATAAAAATACAGGATAACTATGTAAAGACGCTGCTGGGTAAAATAAGACACACCCTACTGCCGCAATTAAAAGCCCAACCACGATTCCTTTTTTATAACCAAGCTTTTTAACAATGTGTCCACTAGGGAGTGACATTAAAAAGTAAGCGCCAAAAAAGCAAAACTGCACAAGCATTGCTTGTACATACGTTAAATCGAAAACCGCTTTTAAATGCGGAATCAAAATATCATTTAAGCAGGTAATAAAACCCCACATAAAAAACAGTGAAGTTAAAGATGTAAGTGCAAAACCATAGTTTTTATCTTGGTGGTTTTGCGACTGTGTGTGTGATGTCAGTGGTGCTGAACTAGCCATGTGCTCTCCGCAATTTATTATTATAAATTGATCTTCAGTAAGTAATTAATACAACCCCCGCTAAGGCGCAGTATTTAAGAGTTGACCTGAAGATTAATTAACATTAATCTAAAAATGTAAGCGCTTTCACGGCTAATTAAATACGAACATGTTACATATTTCAACAACTTTTATTTTTAATAATGTTTTGTACCCGCTGAAAGTCAGTAAAAATAAGCGCTAAGCGTGCAATTAAGTTCTCAAAAAGGTTTGTAACCAATGACAAAAATATCATTACCATTTAATTCACCTCTATTAACAAAAGACTTTGTTTATGGTGTAGCTACAGCATCATTTCAGATAGAGGGCGGGTATGAGCATCGCTTACCGTGTATTTGGGATACCTTTTGTAGTACTGCAGGTAAAATTGCTGACAATTCACATGGTCATATTGCCTGCGATCATTACAACAATTGGCAACAAGACATAGATTTAATAGAGTCTCTAGGTGTTGATGCTTACAGGCTTTCTATTTCATGGCCTCGCGTGATGACTCAAGACGGAAAGTTAAATCCTGTAGGCGTTAAGTTTTATACTGATATTTTAGATGAGCTAAAACGAAAAAATATAAAAGCCTTTGTTACTTTGTACCACTGGGATTTACCGCAACACCTTGAAGATGAAGGCGGCTGGCTCAACAGAAAAACAGCTTATGCATTTGAGCAATACGTAGAACTAATTACTAACGCATTTGGAACACGAGTGTATTCTTACGCTACATTAAACGAACCCTTTTGCAGCGCGTTTTTGGGTTACGAAATTGGCATACATGCCCCGGGCTTAGTCGGCAAGCAGTATGGTAAAAAAGCAGCTCATCACTTATTACTCGCTCATGGTCTGGCCATGAACGTGCTAAATAAAACATCGCCTAATACTCAAAACGGCATTGTGCTTAACTTTACACCCGCATATCCACTTACCGATAATCAACAAGACATAGACAGTGCCAAATACGCTGATGACTACTTAAATCAGTGGTACATGAAACCAATAATGGATGGTAAATACCCCGATATAATAAACCAATTACCAAGCAATCATTTACCAGACATACACCCTGGTGATATGGAATTAATTTCTCAGCCAATTGATTACTTAGGCATCAACTTTTATACCCGCCAAGTTTATAAGGCGCATCCTACTGACATTTATGAACCCATTGCACCAACGGGTCCGTTGACTGATATGGGATGGGAAATTTATCCGCAATCGTTCACCGACTTGCTCGTATCGCTAAATAAAACATACACCCTACCGCCTATTTATATAACAGAAAATGGCGCAGCCATGCCCGATACATATAATAATGGTGAAGTTAACGACTTAGATCGTTTAAATTACTATAATGATCACTTAAATGCGGTTCACAATGCGATTGAACAAGGTGTTGTTATAGATGGCTACTTTGCTTGGAGCTTAATGGATAACTTTGAGTGGGCAGAAGGTTATTTAAAACGTTTTGGTATTGTGTATGTAGATTATAAGACGCAGCAACGCACCATTAAAAATAGTGGCTTAGCTTATAAAGAACTCATCTCTAAAAGATAAGAGTATACCCACAACTAAAAACAAGTATAAAGCGGGATAAACAATCATGGTCAGTGTAAAAGAAAAAATAGCGTATGGCTTAGGCGACACCGCCAGTAATATTATTTTTCAAACAGTTATGATGTTTTTAATGCTGTACTACACAGACGTAGTGGGTTTATCGCCTGCTGTTGTAGGTACTATGTTTTTAGCAGTGCGTATTTTTGATGCCGTAACCGACCCGTTAATGGGCAACCTTGCTGACAAAACACATACGCGCTGGGGGCACTTTCGCCCCTATTTACTTTGGCTTGCCCTCCCTTTTGCCATTATTAGTATTTTAGCGTTCACTACGCCCGATTTAGAAGGCACCGATAAAATAATTTATGCCTTTACTACTTACACTCTGCTTATGGTTGTCTACACCGCTATCAATATTCCTTATTGTGCATTGGGCGGCGTACTTACGGCTGATGTAAAAGAGCGCGTGACTATTCAGTCTTACCGGTTTGTATTTGGTATGCTAGGCGGCGTAATAGTAGCGGGTTGTACTATGCCAATGGTTGAGTACTTTGGCCAAGGCGATGCAGCCAAGGGCTATCAATACACAATGACTGCAATGAGTATTTTAGGTTTTGTACTGTTTTTACTTTGTTTTTTAGGCACAAAAGAGCGTATACAACAGCCTAAAGAGCAAAACATTCCTTTTGCCCAAAGTGTTAAAGCATTAATTAAAAACGATCAATGGCGAACACTTTGCTTAGCTGCATTCTTTTTACTTACCGGGCAAGTATTAAGGCTTACGCTTGCTGTTTACTACGTAAAATACTATTTAGGTCGAGACGATTTAATCACTTTATTTATGACGCTAGGTGTTGCAGCCAGCATGGTAGGTTGTGCTTTAGCTCAACCACTTGCAAAGCGCTTTTGTAAAATAAAGGCCTATATAAGCTTACAAGTTATTGCCGCCGCTATTTGTGGTTTTAGTTACTTTATTAGTAAAGATCAATTAGTACTCGCATTTACTGCCTTTATTTTATGGAAATTCTTTTTAGATATGGCAACCCCGTTGTTGTGGGCAAAAATGGCCGACACCATAGATTACGGGCATGAAAAAACAGGGGTACGCATTACGGGTTTGGTTTATTCAGGCGTTATATTTTTTATTAAAATGGGCGTGGCTGTAGGCGGCGCAATTGCAGGCTGGTTGTTATCTTTTTACAGTTATCAGGCCGATGCAGTACAAACTCTTGATACCCAACACGGTATTTTACTGTCATTCACTGTACTACCTGCTTTTGGCTCATTATTTGTTGCCTACATAATGAAAAAATATACACTGACTAATCAGGTTGTTGAAAATATTCAATCTAAACTAACAGCTAGTTAAGATATATACTCTAAGGTATTATTTAGCCGAAGTAGTTAAGGATAAGCGAGTGAACAAATAACATGGCAACAATTTATCAAGTCTCAGAGCTTGCGGGCGTATCGTTAGCCACCGTTTCTCGCGTGATGAACAAAAATACCCGTGTAAGCGATAAAACTAAACAAAAAGTGCTTGATGCTATGGCGCAGCTTGGCTACAAGCCTAATTCAATAGCGCAATCTTTAGCCTCTAACTGTACTAACAGTGTCGGTATTTTAGTGTCTGAGTTACATGGTCCTTTCTTTGCCCAAATGATGGCAGGTATTGAATCAGAGCTTCGTGCTGCGGGTAAACACGTTATTATTACCACCGGACACAGTGAAGAAGACAAAGAACAAGAAGGCATTGAGTTTTTAATTAGCAGACGCTGCGATGCCATTATTTTGCACGTAGAAGCCGTCTCAGACGACTACCTAATAAAATTAAGCCAAGGCTCTACACCCGTTTATTTAATGAGCCGTTACGTAGAGCAACTAAAAGACAACTGTATCAGCCTAGATAATCAATTAGGTGGTTACCTAGCCACTAAATCGATATTAAATCAAGGCCATACACAAATAGCGTATATTGCAGGCCCGCAGTTTAAAGCCGATGCATTTAATAGACTTGAAGGTCACAAACAAGCGCTTACAGAGGCTGGTGTTAAATTTGATCCTACGCTTTATTATATTGGCGACTTTAACGAAACTGGCGGTAGTAAAGGCTTAAAACATTTTATTGATGAAAAACTTAGCTTTACCGCACTGGTATGTGCCAATGACGAAATGGCCTCCGGTGCTATGAAGTACGCACGAGAGCACGGTTATAATTTACCAAACGACTTATCGATTGTTGGATTTGATAACGTTATTTTTGCAAACTATCTGTACCCTACACTCACGACCATAGATAATCCGGTCGGGAAAATGGGCGAAATGGCAGCAAAACTAGTGCTTAAAGACGTATATCAAAATAAAAATCTCGTTATAAATCGGTTTTTTGAACCCACTTTAATGCAGCGAGACTCATCAGCACCGCTTATTAAATAAAAACTAAAGGCTAAAAACGAGTACAGAATTTGGTACAAAAAAAGCGGCTAGATGCCGCTTTTTATAGGTTAGCTACTTAGCTAAACGCTAATCACTTAACAATCCAAGGCGTTACTTTAATAACTTGCGATATATCGCCAAGCACTGCGCTATCATCTTCCCAGCTATCTTCAACTGCAAAATAACACACTGACTTTTCACACGTTATATTTTCATCATCAAATTGCATTGGGCTTTTAAATGTAACTGCTACGCCCTTTTGCTCTGGTAATAAAAACCACATTAATTTACTTACAAAAAAGCCCGACAAATCAGTTAATAGCTCATCAAGTTCTTCGTTAATGGTATATAACGACTGCTTTGAAAACGCTAAACCTTCAAGTTCGTTTGCTTCTATTTGTAGCTTTAATTGGCAATCGTGTACAGGATTGAGCGGCTCTACTACAATGACCGCTTTATCGGTATCAAGCTGCTTATCGAACGGCAATAGTAATTGTGCTTTATCGGTAAAGTTAAGTGGATACTCGTTTCTTTCGGTTAAAATAGTACCGCTCTTAATCGCACATGTTTCATTAGTACCAATATCACTAATGTAAAAGTTAACTCGCGCATATTGAAAATCGCCTTTGTTAACAATTTTTAAGCGGTCGTAAAAACCGTCATACGACATCACAAATTCTCTCGCATTTACATTAAACGCACTAATGCTCAGCAGTACTAACACAATAGCGTTGGTACAATTAAAAATGTATTTATTCATCAAAGTAGGCTCTATTTTGGCTAATCATCGTGTTTAACTCTTCTATATACGCTTCACCGCGCTCAGAGTAAGACATTAAACCATGTGTAAGTTCAGTCGCTAAAATTGGTTTTTGCTCAAGACGTAAGTTTTCACGTATTGCGCGCAAATCTTTATAAGCAGGATGCGTATTTATGTTTTTAAAGTAAGAGTTTATAGCAGCTCTTACCGATTTAAACGCAGCAACTTCGTGCGCAGCCCCGGTATTACGGCGTTTTGGCACCATGCCACAACCTTTTGTGTAGCACCACTGACCAAAAAAGTTAAGGCCAATACGTGCAAAACGCGAAGTGCCCCATGCAGATTCGTTTGCAGCTTGCATAAGCGCTAATTCTTTAGGAATTATATCAACACGGCGCAATGCTTGCGTAAGTATTAGCGTATCAACTGTGGTTGGTAAGTCATACGACTTTAAAATTTTAGCAATATCTTTGTTTTGCTTTTTTTCTAAAGGTAATTCGTTTTGTAACATCATGCGTGCTATTTCGAGCTTAGCGCGTTGCTGTAATATTTTTTTATTTTCGGCTTCAACGTGCGGACGAATAAAGCTAAAAAATGCATGTTTTTTTTCTTTAACATCACTAAATTCTGAAAACTTTGGCAGTTTTACATTATGTAATGGTTTTTCTTTTTTCTTCACTTTTTTTGGTTGTTCTGACGTTTGTTCATCTAGTTCAACATCGTCACTTTGTATAAACGGGTATGCAAGCGCCCAAACAAAAAATACAGTTAGTAAAAGCTTAAAAATCGTTTTTAACATCTATTCTCTCTATTAAACTTAGTTATGCATGGTTTATACACAAGCATACGAAGGCGCATTATACCTAAGCCACTTTATAAACGCGAATAACTGGGGTTTGGTGACCTTTTACGGTTGAATTTTCAGCAGTGTATTTGGGTTTTAGATAAAACAGAGCCTATGTAGTGCATTTGTTCATTCGCAATTTATAAGTCCATCGGTATACTGAGCAAAGTTTAATAATATTAACTATGTGTGAGTAAGCAGTATGAATAAACAATGGCAAAGCCGAATAATAGAGCAATATAAACATCGTCCTAACGATAATCGCTCGCCGTGGCAGGTCGACCGTTCGCGTATTATTCATGCAGCTGCATTTAGGCGTTTGCAAGCTAAAACCCAAATTATGGGCATTGGCCTAAACGACTTTTACCGCACTCGCCTTACCCACTCTTTAGAAGTATCGCAAATTGGTACTGGCATATTGCGCCATTTAAAAGCGCAACATAGCGACTTTACGCACTTTCCATCAACCGGACTGCTCGAAACACTGTGTTTAGCGCACGATATTGGCCATCCGCCTTTTGGTCATGGTGGCGAAATAGCGCTAAATTACATGATGCGCGATCACGGTGGTTTTGAAGGTAACGCACAAACACTGCGCATAGTTGCAAAACTTGAGCCCTACAGTAATGGGCACGGGATGAACCTAACTCGTCGTACTTTATTAGGTTTTATAAAATACCCCGCGTTTATTAATACGCTTTGGCATACCATTCCCGACGATACAACCGGTCGTGCATTTATAAAAGCAGATGATTGGCGACCTGCCAAAGGGTTATACAACGACGATGCAGCCATATTCAATTGGATAGTAGAGCCACTGAGTCAAAACGATAAAACGTTGCTGGGTAACCATGGCGCTATTGATAAGTACCGCGCTAAAACAACATATAAATCGCTCGACAGCGCCATAATGGAACATGCCGACGATATAGCATACGCCGTACACGACTTAGAAGATGCCATTGCAACCCATGTACTTACGCTAGACGATTGGCAAACTCATGCTCTACCTCATTTAAAAGCATTAAACTTTGACTGGTTAAACACCATGCTTGAGTCACTCACCCAGCGTTTGTTTTCAAAAAATGATTATGAGCGGAAAGATGCCATAGGTGAGCTGGTTAATACCTTTATTATTCATATACATTTAGATATTCAAAACGATGACTTTGAATGCCCTATTTTAAAGTACACCGCTAAATTAGATGCCCAATACGACAATGTATTGCAAATATTTAAGCATTTTGTGTTTCAACGTTTAATACGTGACCCCGAAATGCAGCAAATAGAGTTCAAAGGTCAAAACTTACTAATAGAGTTATTTACCGCGTTTGCTAGCGATCCGCTGCGTTTATTGCCCGAAACAACACAAGCACAATACATAGAAGCGCAAAAGCAAAACCAAGGTATGCGTATAATTTGCGATTACTTAAGCGGAATGACCGACGAGTACGCTTATAAAACGTATCAACGATTGTTTTCACCTATGCAATAATACCAACCTGCATAAATCTTTGATCAATTTAACGAATTAAATTTCACTATAACGTCGTTAAAAATTTTTTATTTAGAACAACTAGATACAAAAATTTTTGCCTAGTTCTAGCGTAATTTTCTTAACGTTAAATAGACCCCATATATAAGCAGATTGGTATAACTAACTAGCAAACATTGAAAAGGCCGAGTAAATTAAATTTACTCGGCCTTTTTGCTCAGCTATTAAAGTTAGCTATTTAGTTAAATCGCTTTTATAACGACTCTACGCCCATGTTGTATAGCGTAAAACCAAATATATCAGCGTACTGCTCAATTGTTTTGCTTGTTGGAGTACCTGCGCCATGCCCTGCATTGGTTTCTATGCGAATAAGCGTTGGATTATTACCCGTTTGCTTTGCTTGAAGCTCAGCTGCAAACTTAAACGAATGTGAAGGGACAACGCGGTCATCATGATCGCCAGTTGTAATCATAGTAGCTGGATACTCAACACCTGCTTTTACATTATGAAGTGGTGAATAACCTTTAATGTATTCAAACATTTCTTTGCTTTGCTCACTGGTACCGTAGTCGTATGCCCAACCAGCGCCCGCAGTGAATGTATGGTAGCGCAGCATATCAAGTACACCTACAGCAGGTAGAGCCACCTGAAATAAGTCTGGACGCTGCGTCATCACTGCGCCAACTAACAAACCACCATTAGAGCCACCGCGAAGTGCTAAGCGCTTTTTAGACGTGTACTTTTTGTCTTTTAAGTACTCAGCCGCTGCAATAAAGTCGTCAAACACATTTTGCTTTTGCAATTTTGTGCCTGCATTATGCCAGTCTTTACCGTACTCACCGCCACCACGAATATTAGCAACGGCGTACACACCACCTTGCTCAAGCCATACAGCATTAACGGGGCTAAAGCTTGGCGTTAAACTAATATTAAAACCACCGTAACCATATAAAATAGTAGGGTTTGAACCATCAAGCTTAATGCCTGTTTTATAGGTAATTACCATCGGTATTTTAGTGCCGTCTTTTGATGTGTAAAACACTTGCTCAGACGTGTAATCATCACTATTAAAATCAATAGCCGACTTACGATAAACACCCGATTCACCCGTAGTTACATCAAACGTATAAGTAGTACCTGGTGTTTTGTAGTTAGTGAACGAATAATAAAGCGTTGTTTGATCTTTTTTACCGCCAAAACCACGTGCAGTACCCACGCCTGGTAATGTAATTTCGCGAATTAGCTCGCCTTTTTTGTTGTACTGTTTTACCTGTGAAATTGCATCAACCATGTAGTTAGCAAAAAAGGTATCGCCACCTTTTGTAAGGTTTAATACGTTTTTGGTTTCTGGAATTAAATCAACCCAATTTTCAGGGCTTGGATTACTTGCATCAACCGTCACTACTTTTTTGTTTGGTGCATTGAGGTTAGTAACTAAAAACAGCTTGCTGCCTTCGTTATCAATAACTGATGTATCTGAATCAGTATTTCCAACAACCGTTACAAACTCACTGTTTTCTTTTGTTAAGTCTTTTATAAACAGTTTATTGCCTGAGGTAGACGTACTTGCCGAAATAAGTAGGTAGCGGCCGTCATGGGTTACATCAGCGCCTACATAGCGATGTTTTTGCTCATCAGTTTCACCAAATACAACTTGGTCAGCAGATTGAGCAGTGCTTAACTTATGGTAATACACTTTATGTTGATCTGTTTTAGCCGAAAGCTCACTGCCTTTAGGTTTCTCGTAACTTGAATAATAAAAACCTTCGTTAGCTAACCAATCTATACCACTAAATTTAACGTCAACCAGCGCTTCTTCAACTTGCTCTTTAGTATGTGCATCAATAACTATAATTTTACGCCAATCGCTGCCACCTTCAGATATTTGATATGCGAGCAATGAGCCATCTTTTGAAAACGATAAACCCGACATAGACGTCGTACCATCTTCACTAAACTTGTTTGGATCTAAAAATACTTCAACGTCGCCGCCATCTTTACTGCGGTACAAAACATATTGATTTTGCAGACCATCGTTTTTATAAAAATAGGTGTAATCGCCTTCAGTAAAAGGAGCGCCTATTTTTTCGTAGTTCATTAGTTTTTCAAGGCGCTGCTTTAACTTATCGCGATAAGGGATTTGTTCTAAATAAGAAAACGTTAAATTGTTTTGCGTTTTAACCCAATCGGCAGTTTCGTCGCTCATATCATCTTCAAGCCAACGATATGGGTCGCTAACGGCTTCTTCAAAGTAGGTATCTACTACATCGCCTTTTTTTGTTTCTGGGTATATAACTGCGTTAACTTGCTTCATTGGTGCTTTTACTTCTTCTTGAGTTACCGTATTAGTTGGCTCTGAACAGCCGCTAAGCGCTACAATTACAGCACATGCTAGAGTGTGTTTAAACATCCTGAGTTCCATTCTTATTTATTAATAGTGCGCCTAAGTTATTAACTTTTAGCCCTTTTGTCTATTTAGATGCGTTAAGCGCCATTTATCGCTGTAAACAAATGTAAACTTACGCTTTAATAGCACGACCCTCATTAAAATAAAAAACAATAAAAGAGCACACTATGCAAAGTACAAACCCCACGTTTAAAAGCTTTAAAGCCTTCTACCCTTATTATTTAAAAGAGCACCGCAACGTGATTTGCCGCCGCTTACATTTTATAGGAAGTACCCTTGTTCTTGCTGTAATCGCAATAGCATTATTAAAACAACACTACAGTTTATTGTGGCTATTACCTGTTATTGGATATGGATTTGCGTGGGTCGGGCATTTCTTTTTTGAAAAAAACCGCCCTGCTACTTTTAAACACCCTTTTTACAGTTTATGGGGAGATTGGGTAATGTTTAAAGATATGCTTGTTGGAAAAATTAAATTTTAACACTATTTTTAGCACTCTTTTTTTATACCAATTACTTATAAAAACAAAATTGCTTCATGCTTTAAAGTATAGGTTCTAATAAGTAGTACATAATTTATAACACACCTATTAAATGTTAATTTAGTTAACATCCAATGGGTTTATTTGTATTTTAAATTTTAAAAAATATTTATAGCTCAACAGCTATTTATTGCCAGCCCAATAAAAATGGTTCCCTACCCATAATTAATTTAAACCATCCATCTCATCTTACCAGTTAATTAAACGTTAAATTTAACTTTTAAATATAATTCATTATTCATCAATTACTTAGCAATTACCTTCGCTATATAACTAAAACAATGATCATTATAAAAAACAACCAAATGTAATTATAAAAACTCTTAAATTAATTGAATGTTATTCAATTGACTGACTTTGTTAATTAAGTATATGTTCAAGGTAACAAAGAGGTTTGATCTTTTTGTACAAAACTAAAATAATTCAATGGGTATGGGGAAATACAGCATGAATAGAAAACCGTTATTTAAATTACAGCAATCGGTACCACAAATATTACTCGCAATGAGCGCGTCTGCTGCACTACTTGGTTCGCTCTCAGTAAATGCTGCAGAGCAAGACACTAAAGCAGAAGAAAACATCGAACAAATAAGCGTAATTGGCTCTCGCCGATTAGGCCGTACAGTAGAAGACAGCGCAGTACCCATCGATATAATTGGTGCAGATGCACTTAAAAATTCAGGCTTTACTGAAACGAATGCCCTGCTTAGCAGTTTATTACCCAGCTTTAACTTCCCACAAGCATCACTTACTGATGGCAGCGACCATGTACGTCCCGCTCAGCTTCGTGGCTTAGCACCCGATCACACCTTAGTGCTTGTTAATGGTAAGCGCCGCCACAGCAACGCATTACTTAACTTAAATGGCTCAACGGGTCGTGGTTCATCATCGGTTGACTTAAATGCGATACCTGCAAATGCTATTGCCCGTATTGAAGTATTACGCGATGGTGCAGCAGCGCAATATGGCTCTGATGCGATAGCTGGTGTTATTAATATTGTACTTAAAAGTGCCAGCAGCGGTGGTTCAGTTGCGGCTATATATGGTGCTAACGTAACCGAAATGGACGGTGTACCACAGCTAAAATCTGTATCTGAAGGCAGTGATGGTAATTTAGCCTTTACCGAAGGGGGCGATCGCTCTTTAACCGATGGTCAAACATTAACGCTGCAAGGTAATATGGGTTTTGAGCTTGGCGATAATGGCTTTTTAAACATCTCAACAGAATACCGCGACCGCCATTCAACTAACCGCTCAGACTACGATAACCGTGAAAACTACGCACGCATAGATGACGGTTCAGTAGATGGTGCGCTAGACCCACGTGAACTTACCGTAAATCGTTACAACCATAACTTTGGTAATGGCGATGTTGAAGATTTTTCAATGTTTTATAACGCAGGTTACCAGTTAACAAACGAAGTTGATTTATATTCGTTTGGCTCTTACAGCAAACGTGAAGGCGAAGGCGGCGGGTTTTATCGCCGTGCAAGCGATAGCCGTAATATAGAAGAAGTATACCCTGATGGCTTTTTACCTGTTATTACCTCAGACATAGATGACTTTTCACTGGCACTTGGCGCTAAAGGTTTTGTAAGTGAATGGAATTACGATGTATCGGCCGTATATGGTCAAGATGCATTTGAGTTTGGTGTTATAAATAGCTTAAATACCTCATATGGCCCTACTAGCCAAACAAGCTTTGATGCAGGAACACTTACCTACGATCAACTTACTTTAAACGTTGATTTTAGCCGCGAGGTAGACGTCAGCTTTTTAGAAAGCTCTGTAAACGTAGCCGTAGGTGCTGAGTATCGCCGCGAAGGATACCAAATAGATGCAGGCGAAGAAGCATCATATGCACAAGGCACATTTGGCCCAGGAGGCGCAGTAACCGACCCAGTTGATGGCCCATTTGGCGCAGCGGGGGCACAAGTATTCCCGGGGTTTACACCCGAATCAGAGGGCGATAACAGCCGCCACAACGTGAGCTTATATATAGACCTTGAAACCTACCTAACCGACGATTGGAATTTAGCGGTTGCCGCCCGTTATGAAGATTACTCGGACTTTGGCGATACACTTAACGGTAAAATTGCGACTCGTTATTCATTAACTGAAGACTTAGCACTACGCGCCTCAGTATCTACTGGTTTTAGAGCACCTTCATTGCAGCAACAATACTTTACCTCAGTGGCCACTGTATTTGTTGATGGCGAACCAACCGAAACCGGTACCTTTGCACCAAGCAGCGATGTAGCAAAAGCACTGGGCTCACCTGGCCTTGATGCAGAAGAAGCAACAAACTACGGCGTTGGTTTTACATGGTCTACCGACTTTAATTTCAGCTTATCGGTTGATTACTACCAAATATTAATTGATGACCGCATTGTGTTATCAAACAACTTATCGGGCGATGCTATTGCCGATTTACTTCAAGGCACAGGCGCTAACCAAGGTCGTTTCTTCTTAAATGCAATTGACAGTAAAACCCGTGGTGTGGATGTGGTTGCCTCTTATAATGTAGCAACTGATGGTTACGGCGATTTAGCCTTTAACCTAGGTTACAACTACGGTAAAAATGAAGTAACAAATATTATCGACCCACCAGCAGAGCTTCAAGGTGCAGGGTTTGATCAAGACAACTTGTTCTCAGGCACTGAGCTGCGTCGTTTTGAAGTAAGCACACCGCGTAATAAGTACAACTTAAGCGCAACATGGACTAACGATGATATTCGTACAACGCTTAGAACAACACGTTACGGCGAAACTCAAGACCCTTCAGATAATCCAGAACGTAACGAAGTGCTTAAGCCTAAATGGATAACCGACTTAGATGTCGCCTACTCGCTTAGTGAAAACGTATCGCTGAGCTTAGGTGCTAATAACATTTTTGATGTTTACCCAGATGCAACCCGTGAAAATGTTGACGATGTAACCACCTTCTCACGTTTATTTGCTTACTCTAGCTTCTCGCCGTATGGATTTAACGGACGCTACGTGTACGGTAAAATAGAAATGAAGTTTTAATAAGCACAGCTTAAAGTAACCAAACACACAAAAGCCACCGATTAGGTGGCTTTTTAATGCGAGTTACTATTAAATCTATTATTAAATCTATTATTAAATCTATTATTAAATCTATAATTAGATTTTAGTTAACCAGCCGTGCTTATCTTCACTTTTACCCCATTGAATATCGTTCAATGCTTGGCGAAGGCGTGCTGTAGTAGGGCCCGGCTCGCCAGTGCCTACTTTGTATTCTTTATCGTTATGAATAAACGTACCCACAGCAGTTAGTACAGCTGCAGTGCCCGAAAGCGCCGCTTCAGTACCTGGTTTAGCAGCACGCTCTAGTAGCTCAGTAACGCTAAAGTTACGCTCGCTTACCGTCATACCTAAATCTTTTGCAATGGTTAAAATACTATTACGCGTTACACCATGTAAAAACGTGCTATCAAGCGCTTTAGTAATAATTTCGTTGCCATCTATAAGTATAAAGTTAGCAGCACCGGTTTCTTGTACGTCGCCACCTGGGCAAAATAAAATTTGATCTGCTTGATACTTAGTTCGTGCAGCACTAATAGGTGCTAGAGCACTGGCGTAGTTACCACCACTTTTTACCATACCCATGTGCGGAGCGCAGCGCATACCATCTTCTTCAAGCAGTACGCGCAGTGCAGTTGCGCCACCGGCAAAGTAATCACCTACTGGCGATAGTAACGTGTATAAAAGCGAGCTCATTGATGGCGCAGCTGCTTTACCAATTGCCGCCTCAGTACCAATGTGCGTTGGGCGAATATACATAGAGCCTGGTGGTAATGGCGTTTCATCTGCGTATTCACGCATAATATCGATAATCATCGTTTTTAGCATATCGCTGTCAAAACTCGGTAAGCTTAATAGCGCTGAGCTTTGTTGCATGCGTGCAATGTTTGCATCCATTCTAAAAAGATAAACAGAACCATCTTCATGGCGAAAGGCTTTTAAGCCTTCAAAACATGTACTTGAATAATGAAGAACGTGCGCACCAGCATGAAGTTCAAGTTTATCGGAAGGGACAATTGAGCTTTCGCTCCATTTATTATCAGAAAAACGAGCTTGAATCATCTGCGGCATAAACACGGTACCAAATGCGGCCATTTTAATCTCTCTTGTGTGGTCTATTTTCCTCCATTGTATGACAATCACACGCTATTTAACCATAGCTAAAGTAAGGCTTTTTTAATTAACTATGAGAAATTTTTGCAAGTGCTGTTTACTAATCAACCGTATTGAGTGCAATAAACAAAAAATCGGTCAGTGTAGTTACACAGACCGATTTTTTCATTCGTTAATTAAAACATGTTTATTTAAACGAATATTTAATAATACGTTTTAACACCGACGTATACTGTCTAAAAAAACCACCTGTATGATAATCAATACCGTGTTTTTTCAAAACAGCTTGTACTTGAGGCGCTACTTCTTGATAGCGCGAAGACGGCATATCAGGAAATAAGTGATGCTCTATTTGGCAGCTCAAATGCCCTGTTAAAACATGAAACCAATGCGGCCCGTTAATATTAGACGAGCCCAGTACTTGGCGATAATACCACTGCCCTTGCGTTTCGTTTACGCAGTCTTCTTGTTTAAAAGTTTGCGTTTCTTCAGTAAAGTGACCACAAAATATTATAGTCGACGTCCATAAATTACGGATTAAGTTAGCTACTAAATTACCGGCCAATACCCATAAAAATAAAGGTCCTGCAAGTAACGGAAATATCGCATAATCTTTAATTAACTGGCGAGCGCCTTTACTAAAAAAGCGCTGCTTTAATGTAGAGTGTGAAACAAGCCCTTCGCGGTTTTCTTTCTTTTTACCTATAAAAACACGCTCTGCAGCCAACTCGTGATACGACACGCCCCACTGAAATAACACACTTAAATTAATATACGTAAAAAACTGCCATACATTTTTAAAACGCCACTTAAAATCATCGCTCAGGCGCAACAAGCCATAACCAAAGTCTCTGTCTTTACCAATAATATTAGTATACGTATGGTGCTCAAAGTTATGAACGCGGTGCCAACTTTGCCCGTCGCACGCTATGTCCCATTCATAATGCTGTGAGTTAAGTTGCTTGTCGTTCATCCAATCGTATTGACCATGCATTACATTGTGGCCAATTTCCATATTGTCTAAAATTTTAGCAAGTGCTAATAACAACACGCCTGCAACCCACAGTAATGGCTGAATAAAACCAAGCATAAGCAAAATTCGCCCGCTCCATTCACACACTCGCTGTTTGCGCACAACAGAGCGAATGTAGTCGGCATCTTGTTGGCCTACTTTGCCAAGGGTGTCCATTTTAATGGCATCTAACTCGCTTGCGAGCATGTCATAGTTAATGTTTTTCATAATTGTAACTCCAAATCACTAACAGGTTGGCTTACGCAAAGTTGGATTAATTGCTCGCCGTTGTCACTCAATTCACCTGTTTTTAAATTACGTACCACGCCTGACTTTTTAATACATTGGCATTGATGGCAAATACCAATACCGCAACCGCGTTTAACGGGTAGCTTTTTTTCTTCAAACTGAGTCAGTAAAACATCGTTGCCCGATACAACATGGGCACTGGCGTTAATTTTCACATTAAATTGGCTGTCGTCGTTTAAGCTAGGCAGCGCCAAACCAAATGCTTCTTGGTAGTAATTTAGCTTATGCGTTTTAGCAAAATCGCTCACCGTCTGCATAAATGCAGCAGGGCCACAGCAGTATATGTCTGGATTTTCCCACGGCTTAATATTGCTGGTTATATCGTTTGATTGCTCACGCGTTAATAATAAAAACGAAAAATGCTCAAATTGCGCTGCCAACTCACTTAGCTCATCAACACATTGATGCTCAGTGGCTTTTGCGTAATACACTAACGAGACTTTTTGCGTAGTTTGGCCTAAGTAATTATCAAGCATAGCCAGCATAGGTGTTATACCCGACCCACCGGCAACAAAAGTAGCCGGTGTATGTGTATTTTTAAATACAAAGTCGCCGTTTGGCGCAGAAATATTGCACCACAAACCCGCTTTTAATGCGCTACTGAGTAAACCTGTAAAGCGCCCTTGCGCATTTGTTTTGATTAGTAAGCGCACCAAACCTGTATTTTTAAATTGCTGAGCGCTTGAGGCCACGGTAAAAACGCGTGTTAATAATCGCCCATTAATTTCAAGCGTTAAACTTATATGCTGCCCTGACATATGCGCCTGCCATTGTTTGCTTGGCTTAAGTTGCACACTTAAAAAACCGCCATCAAGCACAGCGGTACTAACTACTTGCGCTCTAAACTGCCCTGCACGCCACGCAGGTTTAAACACCTGCATTATTGGCTCTATGTAGCCTGCAAAACTTTGATGGTGTAAAAACCATTTTGAAAATTGGTTTAATACTTGAGTCATCATGGTTAAATCTCTATCAAATCTTAATTATTTTGAACTTACACGTGTACGCCC
The DNA here is from genome assembly GCF_015864305.1 of Pseudoalteromonas sp. NZS71_1. NCBI lineage: Bacteria > Pseudomonadati > Pseudomonadota > Gammaproteobacteria > Alteromonadales > Pseudoalteromonadaceae > Pseudoalteromonas > Pseudoalteromonas sp. NZS71_1. The sequence goes on from NZ_JADYXM010000006.1 coordinate 189,365, forward strand.
AAACTTCAGCGCACAAGTGTACGCTCAAATTTTAAGTTTTCAACCCCAATAGAGTAATTATTCAATTTTTTATTAGCACTAATTGCTAAAACAATTTCCTGAGAAGAGGTAATTTTATAAAAATAGAAGTGTGTGTTTTTCATTCAACTCAACGCTTAACAAATTTATTTATGCCATGTTAAGGTTATGTAAGATTGGATTAATTTTGGAAGCCATAATGATAAATTTAATGTCACATAACACACTCCCTAAACTAATAAGTGCAGGCTTAGCCATTGCTATATTTGCTACTAACGCACCCGCGCATGCAAAAAGCGATTACGTAAAAAATTATAAAGAACTCGATACTTTAGCGCTTAGCGTTAACGCAGTAACAGCGGCAGAAGGTGTAGTTATACCTTGGGCTATTGAGCCTTTAGCTAATGGTGATTTATTAATATCTGAGCGCAGTGGAACGTTATTTTTATTACCTAAAAATACCACTACGTTAACTAAAGTCTCTGGGCTGCCCGACATTGACGCTAATGGCCAAGGTGGATTACTTGATTTAGCACTACACACCGATAGTAAGCAAAACCAATGGCTGTACTTTAGTTACTCAAGTAGTGAGGGCAAAGGGAGCGGAAGTAACACCGCCTTAATGCGCGCCAAGCTAAGTAGCGATCATACGCAGTTGTCTGATCAGCAATTGCTATACAAAGGCGAGCATAATAGTACCAAAGGCCAACACTACGGCAGCCGTATTGTGTTTGATAATGAAGGTTATGTTTATTTTTCAATTGGCGATCGCGGCTCGCGCGACTTAAACCCACAAGATCTCACGCGGGACGGCGGTAAAATTTATCGCTTACACGAAAATGGTAATATCCCTAGTGATAATCCGTTTGTTAAACAAAAAAATGCAAAACATGCGGTATGGTCTTATGGGCACCGTAACCCACAAGGCATGTGGTTTGATAATCAAAATAATATTTTATGGTCTCACGAACATGGGCCACGCGGCGGCGATGAGCTTAATATAATAAAAAAAGGCGCTAACTACGGATGGCCTTTAGTAAGTTATGGCGTTAACTACAGCGGCACCAAGTTTACAGACCTTAAAGAAAAAGACGGCATGCAATCGCCCGTATTACACTGGACCCCTTCTATAGCCCCTTCCGATATGTTGTATGTAACGAGTGATAAATATCCAAAGCTTAAAGGTAAGCTATTACTAGCCTCCATGAAGTTTGCTTTTATTAGCGCGCTGGAACTCTCAAAGGGCAAGGTTGTTAAGCAATATAAAATACTCGATGGAATAGGCAGAGTACGTAGCCTAGCTCAAGGCAGTGATGGTTTTATTTATTTAGGTATTGATGGCCAAGGTATTAAACGTCTAGAGCCAGAAACGTAAGCATTAGAACCAGAACTAGCACACAGTACGTTAATAACTACACCGTGTTTACTTTGCGCTTTTAAAGCGCAAAGTAAACATTTTCACCAAACAAAGAACTATTAAGCCAATTAATGCGTACACTAAATACATATAATTTAATAAATTAAGAGAATACTAATGTTTTCATTTTTAAAGCCTGATCCCGTAAAAAAACTGCGTAAAGAATACGACGTAAAACTAGAGCAAGGCATGCAGGCACAAAGAAAAGGCGACATTAAAAGCTTTGCCATGTTAAGTGCCGAAGCCGAAAAAATCTGGAGTGAAATAGAAGTACTTGAGGCAAAAAAAACCAAATAATATCAATCGTGTTAAGTTATTAGACATTTATAGTGACGGATAAATAGAGTGATAACAAGGCATAAATTTCGACATGTAGTTGTTCTACATGAGAAATTTATAACGCCGTTAACGCTTTATTTAGCACGCCAGAAAGGCTAAATATTTAAGTCGATTGGTATCAGTATACTTAAGCGTGTCAGCCTTACTTTAATAGCAGGTAGACACGTTCAGTAAATAATTTATGACCTCGTTTTTTACAGCTTCCACCATCCCTAAACCCCCTTTTATAATATGCTTACACAAACAAGCGTGCTTAAAGCGGTTACTTGCATTATCGCCACCGTTTTTTAGTGAATATTAAATGATTTACAAGGTTGGCATCTTACGATTTATTGGTATATCAGCGTCGGAAACAGCAATTCTTACAGCAGAGCGAACGAGTTAGCGGGCGAGCCTGCTTAATAGAATCAATGAGTTAACCTGTTTAATTGCTCAGGCTAATAGCGACTGTGCGTGGTGAAAATATCATTGCTTAACAGTTAAATATTAGGTTTAATAGGGACATAATAAACGCTGAGTAACGCAGGGATAGCTTAGATACGATATACACGTCAATGAAATTGGCTAGTATCGGTTAGGTCATAAAAAGCCTTTCTTTATAAGTAAAGTCCATAGCATAAACAACACCAACTCTGACACACCGAGCAGGTAGCGCCTCAGCCCAACAAGCGATTATGCAACACAAACTGCGTGTCGCATAAATACTAAAGTGTTATATTTTTCTTGAGGCCGTATGGGCACTACTAAACTAAAAAGTTCGGCGATGGCTAAAAAAGGTGTTAATTATGTGAGAGACATAATTGAATCTTCTAATAGTATTTTTCATGAAGTACATCAAGAGAATGATTACGGTAACGATGCTTTTATCGAACTGGTTGAAGAGGAAGATGTTAAAGGTATAACTTTAGCTGTTCAGGTTAAATCTGGATCATCATTTTGTACTAATAGTTCTTGTAGCATTCCAGCGTCTAAACAGCACTTTGACTATTGGAAATCACATTCTTTACCTGTCATTGGTATTGTTTATGATCCTAATGAAGAGCTTGCTTATTGGATTAATATTACAAATCACTTAGAAAACAATCCTGAAGTCTTAGTTAATGGTCCATATACAATAACTTTTAAGAAAGCAGACTTTTCTCGTTTCACAATGAGTAGCTTTGAAACTCTTTTCAAACCAATACACTTGAAGAAGCAAATAAAGCTACCAATAGACAAATCCATTACCTATTTAACGTCCCAAAGTAACACCGAGCACAGTTTAGGTTTACATGTTTTATTAAATTTATACTGTAATAAGTTAAAAGCTTGGGAAGCTATATTTGACGCTTTTAGAATTAGAAGTATTAACGATTTAGATCCTAGTATTGTTTTTTGTATGGCGCATATCCCTGGTCATCCTGATATTTACTGGGGGAATGGTAAATCTATTACTACGGATGTAAGAAGCGAGTTGCGCATTCTAATATCCAACTTTTCAGAACAAGATATAGTTAAGCTACTTTCTTTGTTAGATGAAGATGAGTTATCTTTTGAACGAGGTACTTTAGGACAAAGTGCTGAGTCAATAATTTCATTGCTTATTCAAAAAGAAGAAAAGCTTCTTTCAATAATAAATAACTCTGAATATCCAATATATGTAAGGGATGCATCTGTTATTTTATTTGCATACTATAAGCAAGAAAAAGCGGTTCCCGAATTAGTTGAAATTACAACTAATTACCCAGAACTTACTTGGGCATCCGAAACTGCGGCGATATTAAAAGAAGAAGGCTGCTTGTATTTCTACTGAAAAAATATAATCGGGTAGCCGTAGGTCTCTAACCTCCAGCTCCCACACCACCAATTATGAATATTGCTCCAAATATCTCTCAATGACACTCAACCTTGTGAAGCTAAGTAATCATTGCTCAGCGCAATGTTAATTCCTTTTTTTGAGCTTCTGCAAGGGCCATAGCTTGTGATCCCACGGGCTATGGCGAGTCGTTCGCTAACACCTCGTTTTATTAAACTGCATACTTTCGTGCGTGGTTTACGCCATTGCCGCCAGTAGCAAAAGCCACCTATATACCTATAATCCATTTCAAAACGCGAATAAAAAAAACACTAAATACTTTTCAATATTCTGCGTAAAACACAGTAATCAATTGAACCAAAATAGGAACTCAGCTATGGTTTGTTCATATAAAAACGAGTTAATCTAAAGGCTCGTTAGGTGTTTCTCAGGTTTGGAGTTCAAATGGGATTTAAGTTTTGGTTCGTTAGAGCATTAAAAGTATTTCTTGGAGTAGCAGCCTTACTTTTTATAGTTGAGTTGCTTAAACAGCATTCAGTTCAAGAAGCATTAATTTTTGCTTGTACTTGGTCTTTAATTACAACAACAGTGTTTATATGTTCAAGATTATATCAATCACGTAAAGGTGTAGGGTGTGCTTTATGTAATGATATTCCAGACAAAAGTGATAAAAACACCTAACAAGATCTTTAAATTGATCATGGTCTTCCCCCCGCTTAATAGACCTCACTATTATTTTCATCATACACATTCTCAGGACTTATTTGCATTAGCAGTGCTGGGTTGTCTATCGGTTTAAACCCGTATTGTGCATAAAGACCATGCGCATCAGAAGTCGCTAATAAAAAGCGCCTGAGCCCTTGTAGCTCAGGGTGCTCTACTATCGTTTTAATAAGTAACTTACTCAGCCCATTTCCTTGCGATTGCGGGGCAATAAATACATCTGCTAAATAAGCAAAGGTTGCTTTATCGGTCACGACTCGGGCAAAGCCAACTTGCTCGTTATGAGCGCTGTAAACACCAAAGCACATTGAGTTATCAATAGCTGATTGCATTACGCTTTTAGGAATGCCTTTGGCCCAATAGCTATTAGCAATAAAGTTATAAATAACGTTAAAGTTAAGTTTGCTTTTGTCTGTGCTTATTGAGTAATCACTAGTGTTTGCGGTCATAAGTTAATAGTCTTTTTTATCAATGTTTTTATAAACATTTCTATAGAACGTTCCTATAGCCTATAAATAATCTTTAACGTTTTTAAGCTGTTTGTCGTGTACTTTTGAAAGCATTAACAACGAGCAAATAGCCCCAAATAACGCCAGTCCCATATCTGATTGGGTATCCCACACGTAACCTTGCGTGCCTAAAAATGCTTCTGCGTTTTCGCCGCTTAACACTGCAACCCACCACTCGATTAATTCGTAAAAGGCGCTAAATGCTAAACATACCGAAATAACAAAAGTGATTAACCAGCCTCGACCATTTACTACTTTTTTGCGCAGTAAAATTTCGCGCGCTAGTAGTGCAGGTACAAACCCTTGAAAAAAGTGCCCTACTTTGTCGTAGTTATTACGCTCGCTACCAAATAGGTTATCGAAAAAAGGGACTTCGGCGTAGGTGTAATGCCCGCCAATCATCAGCACTATGCAATGCGCTAAAATAAATGTATATAAAATAGGGGTAAGATTAAAGTGGCTATAGGTACTTGCTAGCAGCACTAAACCAATAATTGCGGGGATAACTTCAAGCAGCCATGTAAATTGATCTTTTGGGTTAATACCAGACCAAATTAATACAATAAAAAACAGGCTCAACCATAAATACTTCATTTAGAATCCTTTTCTAAATTGATCAAATTTACGGCATTTTACGCCTTTGAAATAAACGACGCTACCTATAGTTTGTTTTTGCAGTAATGCGATTAAACAAAGTAGGAAAAAAGCGCTTAATTGTAGGCGCCCAACCACTTAAACCTTTGCCAATAATCACTTCGTCTTTTTTATTACTTATGGCACGAATCATTTTTGTAGCAGCTACGCTTACATCCATGCCATTCTCTATCGATTCTTCTGGTTTATTTTGCGCTATGCCTTGCTCGTTTAGTGAATTATGCGCAATTGCTGTTTTAATAGAGCCAGGGCAAATTGTTAAACAATGAATGTTATGTTGTGCTACTTCTGCACGTAGGCAATCCATAAAACCAACAACCGCATATTTAGAACCCGAATAACCCGTTCTAAATTTTGAACCTACTTTACCCGCCACACTACTAATAGACACAATTGAGCCACTGCGCTTTGCCACCATAGCAGGCAGTAAAGCTTTAGTAAGTGCAATTAAGCCAAAGTAATTAACCTCCATTAATTGGCGATACACGTTAAAGTCGTTTTCTAAAAATAAGCTACGCTGCGATACGCCGCCGTTATTAATTAAAATATCAATTGCAGGAAGCTCGTTCATTTTTGCTGTTATTGTGCTCAGTACGTGTTCTGGCTGGGCTAAATCAAGCGATATAACTAAGTGCCCTTCGCCTTTAAGCGTTGCTTTTAAATCGTTTAGTTTATCTACATTGCGCGCCGATAAAATAACACGCGCTCCAAGCTCAGCAAATTGTATAGCAAGCTCTTTACCAATGCCTGATGATGCGCCGGTGATCCACACGGTTTTATTATTATATTGCATAAGCACCCGTAATTAATTTTTATTAGTTAAGCCTTTGTAGGGCCAGCTATTGCGTTTACTTCATCTTCTAATGTTTTGTAAAAACCCATTAAAAATAGTAGTTCAACAGTTACGTACAAAGGGCCTATAATTAAACCAATTAGGTCATCTACAAACGCCGGTTTTTTACCTTCGTAATAATGCCCAATAAACTGTAATACCCAGCCAAATACAAACACACCTACGCCAATACTCAACCAAGGCCAAAAAGCCATTGCTGCAATGGGCTGAGCAGCAACAAGGAGTAAGGTGAATATCACGGCCATAATAAAGCCAAGCGAAAAGCTCAGCATAAAATAATAAACAACCGACGCTAATACAAAAAGTTGTGCGCCATCAATTACTACACTACCAAGGGGAATTTGAATGCGCGCTAGTAAACACAACGCTGCAAATACAATGAGCGGAATACCAAAAAAATGCGTTAGTACATTACGTTTAGAACGATGATACAAACCATATTTACCAAGCTGCTGTTGAAGTGTTTTCATTGTTTTGCCTTTATTTTTATATATAAAACTTACTTTAGCAAAAGTAGACACAACAACAATGTCAGGTATCCGACACTTTGTAAATTAAACAAATGCAGAAATTATTTTACCCGGCTCATACTCACCTTTCATATCCGTTCGCTCGCGCCCTTTTTGATACTCTTGCTCAAGCATTTTTTGAAGTTCCTCTATTTTATCAGCAATTGCGCTAGGGTCTGCGCCCTCACTTTGCTGTTCTTTAATGAGCTCTTCTATTGTCGCTTTTAGCTCGTCTATTTTGTTTTTGTTTACACCTAAGCGCTGATAAACCAGCGCTTCTTGGGCACTTTCTAAAAACGTTTGATCTTTTGGCGTTGAGCTTATGCCTTTAGCATCATTTGGTTTTTCATTAGGGAGGGTATTAGTTGCCGCAACTTCGCTTGAACCTGCCGCTTTATTTACTGTTGGAGAGTTATAATTACTATATTGATTTTTAAAGGTTATTGTAGTCATTAGCTCAAATCCATTGTTGCATTACATATTATGTAGCAATTTTGGTTCCAACTAAATAAAGCAGCTTCTATTTAAGCTTGTGTAGCACGGGCCTGTAACTTTTGTTTATCTAAAACAGTTATGCGTTGATACCCCAAACTAATAGCTTGTAAGCTAACAAGCTGTTGCAGTATTTGATTAATAGTTTGGCGCGTTAGGTAGGTCATATCAGCAAGTTGCTGCTGAGATAAAACAAGCGGTGTTAAGTGCTCTGTATGTTCGCTAAGCATTAAAAGTCGATTGCATACTTTTTGCTCAGCGCTTAGTAATGCGTGATCTTCCATTGAGGTAAACATTAGGCGTAACTTTTGTGCCAGCAATAAACCAAACTCTTGCCAATATTGTGGCTGTTCGTTTAATAGCTGTTCAAGCGCGCGTTGGGGCACGTAAAAAAGCACAACATCAGTTTGTGCATATACATCGTGAGTGCGCAGGCCACCATCAAACAAGGTAACTTCGCCAAACCACAGTGATGAATCAATAAAGCTCAATACGGCTTCTTTGCCTTCGTTACTTACGCCACTAATACGCACCACGCCGCTAAGCACTGCATAAATTCCATCGTGCTTATCACCTCGCAAAAATAATGACTGCTGAGCTTTAAGCGAGAGCGTTTTGCCCTGCGTTAATAAAAAGCTTTTTAAATAAGCGCTGCGGCTTTTAAACCAATGCCCTTGCTCTATAACGTTTTGCTGCTGAGGAGTCATTATTTACTGCATTTGCTTATTAAATGGCTGTTTTTCGATAACCAATTTTTTAGGGAAATTTAAATCGGTTGCTATAACAAAATCATCGTAAGGATCATTACCCGAAAACAGCTCAGTTATTAATGTGTCGTTTTTATAAACATTAACGGTTACACCGCTGCCCATACCGCCTGAGTTAATAATATAATAATGATATTCGCCGTTACTAAAAAATAAAATACTCTCGCCAATACGCCCTACTTGCCTGTAGTAACTACCAAATGGTGCATCTGGTGTTGCTTCTTTTTCAAGCCCTATGTCATTAACTCTACCAAATCGATAACTAAGCGATGAGTCATCTTTTGCAACACAAATAGAAAGCACTTTATCGGTAGGCTCTAACTTGTAGGCTGTACTTTCATCTGGGTTACGCACAACTTTATGCATTTTTGCGTTAATGTAGGCCGCTTCATTACTTTTACAATGTGTTGCTAGCATACCGACCACTAAAGCGGGTTCGTTTGTTTGAGCTGCTGGAGGTGTGTTTACTTTGTTATTAGTGGGTAAGTTACTTGCATTATTATTTAGCTGAGGGCTATCTTGCATTGCCATACTTTGGTCGTCACAACCAAACAGTGCAAACAAGAAGAAAGAATAAAAGCTCGCTAAAAATTTAATGCGCATAATAAAATCCATCTATGAGAGAGCCTTTAAAATAGCGATAAAACTAGCGACCCGCAACACTCTTATGCGTAATACTTTATAAGTTTATTTTTAAACCATCTTCTGCAAAAACTACGTTACTTTTTAGTGATTTAATTAACGATTTTTTAAACAATTGCTGATTTTTTAATGACCGATTCATAAAATGAGATAGAACCGCCGTTTTAGGTGCCTAAAAATTTCACATTTAATAATGTGTAAATTTTCAGCAAAGGTGCCTAGGTTTAGTCACCAACGCTCTACCTATTGATTTTAGCCTGTAGTAAAAGCTGATGTTAAAACACCATAAAGTGTTTAAATAACTAAATGAATCAGTAATCGAGTTTCTTATAATAAAATGTTGTTACAGCACTGTTTTGAATTACTTTTCATAACCAACTGTAATTTATGATTTAAATATAAAAACACACATTTTAAAAACAATTTAGTCTCATTTTATTAAAACAATAGTTGACCCTATTTAAAATTTAAACTAGCATTTCTGGAAGCGCTTCCACAAAGCTAAATTAAATAGGCATTTCTGGAAGCGCTTCCATACATTTGACAATGTTTATAATTACACAATAACAGCCCCATACAAGCTGTTAATAATAATGATAAAAGCGCGAGGGAAACCGAATGTCTAACCATATTGTAAGAAAAACAAAGATAGCGACCAGCCTATCTCTGATTTTAGGCGCATCAATCTCTTTACCTGTATATGCACAAGAAGCAAATACAGATGTTGAAGTAATCCAAGTTACTGGTTTTAAAAGTAGTATTAAAGAGTCTACTCGTTTAAAACGCGACGCCGCAGGCGTTGTAGATGCTATATCAGCTGAAGATATTGGTAAATTTCCAGATACCAACTTAGCCGAGTCGCTACAGCGTATTACAGGTGTGTCGATTGATCGTTCAAATGGTGAAGGCTCTAAAGTAACGGTTCGTGGTTTTGGCCCCGACTACAATATGGTAACCCTAAACGGGCGTACAATGCCGGCGGCATCTTTGCCTGCAGGCGGTGGTACACCCAGCTCTCGTGCATTTGATTTTGCAAATTTAGCATCTGATAGCGTTAAATCGGTTGAAGTATATAAAACGGGTAAAGCAAGTATTGCATCAGGTGGTATTGGCGCAACAATTAATATTAATACCGCTCGCCCACTCGATAACCCAGGCTTTGTTTCAAGCATTGGCGTAAAAGCATTACACGACTCAACAAACCGCGTTGGTGATGACATAACACCTGAGCTTTCGGGCTTAATTAGCTGGACCGACAGTGAAGCTAAATTTGGTGCCTCGTTAACTGCAAGCATGCAACAACGCGATAGCTCATCAACAGGTGCGTTTGTAAATCAATGGAATACATCAGCTTTTGACGGCACAATCCCACAAGCTGCAGACGATATTGTTTTAACTAATGCACCCGCCGTTGGCCAGCTTTATTCAATGCCATCAGATTTGCGCTACACCATTGCCGACAGAGAACGTACTCGTACAAACGCGCAATTAACGCTGCAGTACAGCCCAATTGACGATTTAACAGCCACGCTTGATTACACGTATTCTAAGCAAGATTTGTTCGAAGCCCGTGCTGAGCAATCAATTTGGATGGATAACTACAAAAGCGCGCTAACATTTGACGACAACACGGTAAAAACCCCTATTTATTACCGAGAAGAACGTCGCGATCAGCAAACACGCGATTTAGGTTTAGCGTTTCAAGAGTTAAACCAAGTTAACCAAAACGACTCTATTGGTTTAAACGTTGAGTACTATTTCAACTCAGAATTGAGCTTTATGTTTGATGCGCACAATTCAAAAGCCACTAGCAAACCAGATGCACCTTACGGCAGCTGGGTAAACGCAGGCTTGGGCGCAAACGTAGTTAACGCACAAGAAGTTGATTTTAGCCGCGAGCTTCCATCAATGAGTATCGATTTTGATGATTGCCGCCGAGACAACCTAAATTGTAATAACACATTAGATGCCTCTGATGTGGGTACGTCTATTTTAGATTCTAACTTTGCTCGCCAAGAGTCTGAAATCACAGAATTTAGAATCCATGGTAAATACGAAATTGAAAACGGCGCAATTGACTTTGGTATAGAGTCTCGCTCTATGGAAAGCCATTCACTGCAATCACTTACACGTAATACAATGGGTAACTGGGGTATAGAAAACCCAGGCGAACTACCTGATGGCTACCTAAACCCAACAAACTTTTTAGCTGAGTTTGACGACTACGATACATCGGGCTCGTTCAACCAAGGTTATACCGGCAGCGCATCGCAAATTGGTTACTGGGCAGGTGAAGAATACGGCTTTAACTTTGCAGCCGATGGCGCATTTGCAACTAACCGCACCATTGAAGAAGACATAACCGCAGCGTTTGTGCAATTTACTTACAACGGCTACATTGGCGATATGCCATACAACATTGTTATTGGCGCACGCCAAGAGTCTACCGACATTACCTCAACGGCTAATATCGACTTACCTAACGCAGTAGCATGGGAAGGTAATAACGACTTTAATGTTCGTTTTGGCTCAGATAAAGAAGATTTCACCCTTAAATCTAGCTACGATCACTTTTTACCAAGCTTTGACTTTGACATTGAAGTAATCGAAAACGTAAAAGCGCGTTTTTCTTATAGCACTACAATTGCTCGCCCAACTTACGACAACTTAAGTTCAGCAGCGACTGTTGGTGTACCGGGTGCCCCTACTCTTTTAGCGGGTTCTTCACCGGCTACAGCGTCAACGGGTAACCCTGGCTTAGTGCCGCTTGAATCAGACAATATTGATGTATCGGCTGAGTGGTACTTTGCAGAAACAAGTTATGTGTCGGTAGGTTATTACACTAAAGACATCGAAAACTTTATTGGTTTGACACCAATGACGCAAAACTACTACGGATTACGCGATGCAACAGCTGGTCCTCGCGCACAAGCTGCCATTGCTGAACTAGAATCTCGCGGACTTGCCCTAACCGATTCAAACTTATTTCAAATGGTTGCCGCAACAGAAAACAACGTTGATTTTGACTCTATGACCTACGAAGAGTTTGAAGCCGCTTACGATGTAATTGCTAACAGCGATGACCCACTACTAGAATTTACAGCGCAAGTACCTACCAACAATAAAAATGCCACCATTGATGGTTTTGAAGTTGCCTTTCAGCACTTTTTTGGTGAAAGCGGTTTTGGTGTGCAAGCAAACTACACCACAGTTAACGGCGACATAGACTTTGATGTAAACGCCGACCCTACTACTACGCAATTTGCACTAGTGGGTTTAAGCGATACAGCTAACTTTATTGCAATGTACGAAAACGATGATTTTCAAGCACGTATTGCTTACAACTGGCGTGATAAGTTTTTAAATAGCGCAGCTCGATACGTAAATGAGCCAGGCTTTACTGAAGAATATTATCAAATCGACTTTAATGTTGCGTACAACTACAGCGAGCAACTCTCGTTTTTTGTTGAAGGCCTTAACATTACTGAACAAAACAGCCGAGAACATGGCCGTACGTCAGTACAATTGTGGAACCTACAACAGCTAGGCGCACGTTACAATATTGGTATGCGTTACAACTTCTAAAGGTAATACAAAGTAAAGCCGTTAGTTTTTACTAGCGGCTTTTTTGTATTTAAAACAGTATTAATGCTAGTTTAATTGTTATCAACTTTAGGGTGTTAACTCATGAACAAATCAATAACAAAAATAGTCGTTTTAGGTGGTGGCACTGCCGGTTGGCTAAGTGCAGGCTTATTAGCCGCCGAACACCCGCACCTTAATGTAACGTTAGTCGAGTCGGCAAATGTGCCTATATTGGGCGTGGGCGAAGGTACATGGCCGTCAATGCGTAACACGCTACAGCGCATTGGCATTAAAGAAATTGATTTTATAACCCAGTGCGACGCGTCATTTAAGCAAGGTTCTAAATTTATAAATTGGCGCAACCTCAGCGAGGGAGAAAACTACTATCACCCTTTTATGAATCCACAAGGCTACGAGCAAACCAATTTACACGCCAGCTGGCAACGCATTGCGCCTAATCAAAAATTTGCCGACGTTGTTAATATGCAAAGCTTTGTATGCCAAGCAGCACTTGCGCCAAAGCAATTACAAACACCCGAATACGCAGCAGTCACCAACTATGGCTATCATTTAGATGCGGGTAAATTTGCTGAATTTTTAAAAAATCACTGCGTTAAAAACCTAAACGTTACACATATTACTGACGATGTAACCGAGGTTATTAACGACGAGCATGGCTATATTGCCGCAATAAAAACAAATAATAATGGCGATATAACAGGTGATTTATTTATAGATTGCTCAGGCTCTTGCGCTCGTTTAATTGGTGAGCATTTTAATAGTCAGTTTATAGCGCAAGATCATATTTTATTTAATAACAGCGCTGTTGCGGCGCAAATACCTAATGCACACGCCGATCAGCCAGTTGCCTCTGCAACGCTCTCTACTGCGCAAAGTAACGGTTGGATTTGGGATATAGCCCTGCCAACGCGCCGTGGTACAGGTTATGTATTTAGTAGTAAATATCAAAGCGATGAAAGCGCAACAAATACTCTAAAAAGCTACATAGCTAAAAGTACCAGTGAGCAACAAGCTGAGCAACTTACCTACCGCGTATTAAAATTCAGCCCTGGTTACAGGCAACAATTTTGGATTAAAAACTGTGTTGCCGTGGGTATGTCAGCTGGCTTTTTAGAGCCGCTTGAAGCGTCAGCTCTTGCTATGGTTGAGCTTTCAATTAGCATGATAAGCGAGCAACTACCGCAAAACCGCACCCACATGAGCCAGCTTAAAACGCGTTTTAATGATCGTTTTAGCACTCGTTGGCAGCGCGTTATTGAGTTTTTAAAACTTCATTATGTGCTAAGCGAGCGCGACGACACTCCTTATTGGCAAGATATTAGTAATTTAAATACCGCGCCCGAGCGCCTGCAAAACTTACTTAAACTTTGGCAATTTCAACCCCCTAGCCGCTTTGATTTCATTGAAAACGAAGAAGTGTTTTCATCAAGCAGTTATCAATACGTTTTATATGGCATGGGCTTTAATACACAAACAGTATCTGCACAAAATACATTTAACGACCCACGTGCTGGGGATTACTATTATCAGCAAAATCGCGAAAAAATAGCGCAGTGTTTAAATGGACTGCCAAGTAATCGCGCGCTTTTAAATCATCTTTTATTAAATAATGGGCAGCCACATAATGACTAAAACAAACGCTGTTAAAAACGTAGTAATTGCTGGAGGCGGCACTGCAGGTTGGATGGCAGCAGCGGCACTTGCTAAACTAGTTGGTAACAATATAAACATAACCCTTGTTGAATCTGACGATATTGGCACTGTAGGTGTTGGCGAAGCAACAATTCCGCCTATTCGTACATTTCATAAATTGCTGGGTATAAACGAGCAAGCATTTATGAAAGCCACTCAAGCCAGTTTTAAATTAGGTATTAGCTTTGAAAACTGGGGCGATGAAAACACGCATTATATTCACTCATTTGGCGCAACGGGCAAAGAATGTTGGGCGGGTGAATTTCATCACTTTTGGCTGCAAGGTAAAACACTTGGAATAAACAACCCATTTGGCGATTACTGCTACGAGCTGCAAGCGGCTAAAGGCGGTAAATTTGCGTTTAATCAGCAAAACCTCATTAACTATGCTTACCATATGGATGCCACACGTTACGCGCAGTTTTTACGTGAATTTTCAGAGCCATTGGGTGTAAAACGCATTGAAGGTAAAATACAAAAAGTAGTAAAAAACACTAAAACGGGCCATATAGAATCACTTACTTTAAATAATGGCGAGCACATTAACGGCGACTTTTTTATTGATTGCACCGGCTTTAGAGGTTTATTAATAGAGCAAGCATTGCATACTGGCTACGAAGACTGGTCGCATTTACTACCGTGTAACAGCGCCATTGCGGTGCAAACAAAATCAACCAGCGATACCGTATTGCCACTTACCCGCTCTATTGCCCATAAAAACGGCTGGCAATGGCGTATACCGCTGCAAAACCGTGTAGGCAACGGATTAGTTTATTGCAGCCAATATATGGATGACGAACAAGCCAAAGCGCTATTATTAAATAATATTGAAGGTGAGCCGCTTACAGAGCCCCGTATTATTAAATTTAAAACAGGGCGTCGCTTAAAAGGGTGGAACAAAAACTGCCTAGCGCTTGGCCTTGCTAGCGGTTTTGTAGAGCCACTTGAGTCCACCAGCATTCACTTAATTATGTCGGGTATTATTCGCTTTATGCGTTTATTTCCGTTTAATGGCATTACCAATCACGCCATTGACGAATACAACAAACAGCTTAAAAGCGAAATTGAAAATATTCGCGACTTTATTGTGCTGCACTACAAAGTAACTAATCGCGATGACAGTGAGTTTTGGCAACACTGTAGTGCGATGGATGTGCCAAAAACACTTCAGCATAAAATTGATTTGTTTAAGCAAACCGGCCGTGTATTTTTAGACGATGGCGATATTTTTAGAGTCGACTCGTGGGTCCAAGTTATGCTTGGTCAAGGCATTGAGCCTAATCAACATCACTTAATAGCCAGCATGATGAGCGATGAAGAACTCACCCGTTTTTTACACGGTATTAAGCAACAAATAGAGCAACGCGTCAGCCAATTACCGCCTCATCATGAGTTTTTAAAGCAGTATTGCCCAGCGTAAAAAAAGCCCTTACTAGGGCGTGTTGTTCTTTGGTGGTTGAATTTGCAGCAGCATATTTGGTTTTTAGGCAAGGCAGAGCCTATGTAGTGTGGTTATTCCCCATAAATAGGCGATAACGTAGCATAAATGCCAAACATGCGCTGCCCGTAGGGTTCTGCCTAGGGGCAATTTACTCTTTGTTGCCTACATGGATGTAGGTAAGGGGCGTGAGCAGGACGCGTAAGCTTTGCTCGGTTTTTACTTAGCCCACTAGGTTACAAACCTCGCGCCGCGATTAAATTGCCCCTAGATTGAACAAATTTCAATCCACAAAGATCAACACGCCCTTAGGGCTTTGAGACAACACACAATAAACTTAACTTATAAGCACTCTACTACTCACACTTTATTTTTGCTGTTTCAGCGCCTTGTGGTTCAAAGCTAATATCTGCAACTGAAACGTTAAGCTCGCCTGCCGTTTTAATAATAAAAGGGCTGGTTACTCTGGCAAAATCAACACCCTTTTTAGCAAAACACGTTAAATCTATGCTCATGGTTTGCCATGTATTTAAATCAGCACTTTCAAGCTCATTGGTAATATCAAGCTCGCCACCACAGCCTTGTTCGCATTTCATTGCAAGGTATGTCTGTGAGCTAGGTATTTGGTTTACTTTATAGCTAAAGCTAAGGGCCGAATTTGCTTCAATGTAGGCCACTTTGTCTTCGGTAAAGTTGCTATTAATTTCGATGTAGCTGGCTGCAGTGCCATCAACATTAAATTGCATCGCATCTTCTTGAATCGCTTTGTCTTCAGTGCGATAAGTAATGCCACCGAGCTTTACACTGTTACTTGCTACTTGGTGCTGCTCGCTGTTTGAATTTAAAAACAAACGCCACGGCGTTTTAAAGCTGCCATTAAATATAGATAGCGGCGCAAGGTTACTAATATCAACACCTGAGTCTTCATTTAGATTATTGCCAAGCGTACTTTCGTCTTTATACGTTAAGCCAAAGCCATAGGGTAATAATGGTGAGTAATCAGCATCGCCCTTATTTACTGCGGTTTGTAGTGGCGATTTAGGCCACGAAAAAGACAACTTACCTTTAAAGTCGTATTGTACCTGCCCACTTGCATCCGCTAGTAAAACATCTGCAATGCCTTGTCCTTCAGTGCCAGGAAGCCATGCTGCTACAAATGCATCTGACGCGTTTAGCTCGCTGTTAACCCACATTGGTCTGCCCGATATAAACACCGATACCACCGCAATACCTTGCTGCTTTAATGTTTTTAATATTTTAAGAGAGCGTTTATTGTTACGTTCAAACTCAAGGTTGTCTTTATCGCCATGCCCCTCTGCGTATGGTTCTTCACCAAATACAACAATGGCTACATCGGGTTTGGTATTAAATTCACCCGTTGGGCTTAAAATAGCGTTACCGCCAGCAGCCTCTATTTGCGTTTTTAGCCCCGCATAAATAGACGTTGCCCCAGGGAAATCTGCATTTTGATTATTAGTTCCCTGCCACGTAATACTCCAACCACCCGATTGCTTGCCTATGTTATCGGCCGCATCGCCTGCTATGAGTATGTTGCTTGATGGGTTAAGCGGTAATAAATGGTTGTTGTTTTTAAGCAGTACTAACGACTCTTGTACAGCTTGGCGGGCAATATCGCGATGTGCTGGCGCACCTATTAGTTCTAATTTACCTGAATATTTTCGATTTGCGGGGCTTGGTTTATTAAATAAACCCGCGCGTAATTTAACGCGTAAAATACGTGCTACGGCGTCATCTATTCGCGCCATTGTTATTGTGCCCGCTTTTACTTGTTTAATTGTATTTTCATAAAGTGGTTTCCAAGCACCCGTTGGCACCATAAAAATATCAAGCCCCGCATTAACAGCCTGCGGGCAACTTTCATTTGTACAGCCTGCAACTTGTCCGTGTCCGTTCCAATCGCCTACAACAAAACCATCAAAACCCATTTTTGTTTTTAGTACATCGGTAAGTAGGTATTTATTGCCGTGATTTTTTTTACCATTCCAGCTATTAAACGATGCCATAACCGACTGACTACCTGCGGTTAAGCCTCCTATATAACCTTGTGCATGAATGTTATATAACGTCTCTTCGCTATCAATGTTGTCCCCTTGATCGTCGCCATCTACCGTGCCGCCATCGCCTAAAAAGTGCTTAACGGTACTAATTACGCGTTTATCACTTAAAAAGTCCTCATCGGCTCTGCCTTGCAATCCGTTTACAATTGCGGCTGAATACTCACGTACAATTGCAGGGTCTTCTGAGTAGCCTTCGTACGTTCTGCCCCATCGGTCGTCGCGCACAACCGCAACAGTCGGTGCAAACACCCAATCTATGCCTGTTGCCATTACCTCTATTGCAGTAGCTGCTGCAATTCGCTCAATTAATGCGGGGTTATTAGCAGCACCTAAACCAATATTGTGAGGGAATAACGTCGCCCCAATCACATTATTATGGCCATGTACGGCATCGGTGCCCCACATGGTTGGAATTTTACTGCCATCAATTGAGTCATCAACTGATGCCTGATACATGCTTTCAGCAAGCGTTATCCAATCTGCAGGCGTTGCATGCTTATTAGCATTCGGGAACGAGCCACCGCCATTTAAATACGAACCAAAACCATATTTGCGCATGTCTGCAGCAGTTATATCGCGAATTTCAGGTTGGATCATCTGCGCTACTTTTTGCTCAAGCGTCATTATTTTTAAATACTGTGCAATCGTATTTTCAATTTCAGGCGTTTTCACTACTTTGCTTTTAAGCGTTGGCCAAAGTGATAAATCACCTTGCTCATGCTCAGCCTTTTTGGCTACGGCGCCTTGGCTATTATTAGCGTTAACCTCTTGTTTATTACACGCACTTAAAACGCACAGTCCTCCTATTAAAATGGGGAGAATGTGTAACCTGTTAGTGTTTAAGCTTTTTTTCATTTTTATAGCCCTGTGTTGTGTCAGTATGTTTTTGTGAAACGCCTATTTGTTATTTAAATTTAACTATTGACCTGCTTAACAATAGCCACTAACCTAAATATGGAAGCGCTTCCTTAAAGTTATTAAATACCATCCTTAGTGATTAATCAAATTAAATATGGAAGCGCTTTCATCAATGCAATTTATAAACTATAAATAAAAGCAAAATTTACTACAAAGAAGCAGAGGTTTTCTCTTAATGAAACAATTATCTTTACCTAGTGGCTCACCACTTTTAGCCAAAAATTTTACCTATGGTGTAGCTACGGCCTCATTTCAAATTGAAGGCGGCGCAACCGATCGCTTGCCATGTATTTGGGATACCTTTTGCAGTAAAGAAGGCAAAATAGTCGATAATTCAAATGGCGACGTAGCCTGCGAGCACTACACTCGCTGGAAAGACGATATAAACCTAATTGAGTCATTAGGTGTAGACGCTTACAGACTCTCAATTTCGTGGCCGCGCGTAATGACTAAAAATGGCTACTTAAACCCGACAGGCGTTAAGTTTTATACCGACATTTTAGATGAATTAAAACGCCGTAACATTAAAGCTTTTGTAACGCTGTACCACTGGGATTTACCACAACATATTGAAGACGAAGGTGGCTGGTTAAACCGTAACACCGCTTACGAATTTGCCCATTACGCAGATTTAATTACCAAAGCATTTGGGGATCGTGTGCACTCTTACGCTACTTTAAACGAACCGTTTTGCAGCTCTTTTTTAGGTTACGAAATAGGCGTACACGCACCTGGTATTGTAGGGCGCGAATTTGGTCGTAAAGCCGCTCACCATTTATTACTTGGTCATGGGTTAGCTATGCAAGTACTTGCTAAAAACAGTCCAAATACACTAAACGGTATTGTACTTAACTTTACGCCTTGCTATTCAGTTACCCAATGCGAAGAAGATTTAAAAGCCACTGCATTTGCTGATGACTACATAAACCAATGGTACATGCAGCCTGTAATGCAAGGTAAATACCCTGATATTATTATGCAGTTACCTAAAGCCCATCGCCCTGATATTTTAGAGGGCGATATGGAAATAATTGCTCAACCGCTAGATTACCTAGGCGTTAATTTTTATACCCGCATACATTATCAAGCAAGCGAAACCGACTTTTACCATGAGTTGCCACATAAAGCACCAATGACCGATATAGGCTGGGAAATTTACCCTAAAGCGCTTACAGAGTTACTTGTATCGTTAAACGAAAAATACACCCTACCACCTATTTATATTACCGAAAACGGTGCAGCCATGGCTGACGAATTTAAAGACGGTGAAGTGAACGATAACGACCGTATTGAATATTACCACGAGCATTTAAATGCCCTACATAACGCAGCAGAGCAAGGCGTAAAAGTAGATGGTTACTTTGCTTGGAGCCTAATGGATAACTTTGAATGGGCAGAGGGATATTTAAAACGCTTTGGCATAGTACACGTAGACTACACCACACAAAAACGAACTGTTAAAGCCAGCGGTAAAGCGTACAGTAAACTAATAACAAGCCGATAAATTATCGGCTTATAACAATAAGAACACACACTGTGAACAAACTCCCTTTATACGAAAAAGTCGGTTACGCCATGGGCGATGCCGGCGCTAACTTAGTATGGCGCGGTGCGCTTGCTTATTTAGCGGTGTTTTACACCGATACATTTGGCATATCGGCAGCCGCCGCTGCCATGCTATTTTTGGTTGTAAGGCTGTCTGATGGCGTAACCGATATTATTATGGGTATGATTGCCGACAGAACGCAGTCGCGCTTTGGTAAGTTTCGACCTTGGATACTCTACTCAGCACCATTTTTGGGCTTGTTTATGGTGTTGTGTTTTACTACCCCCGACTTTAGCACCACCAACAAACTTATTTATGCCTACGTAACCTACATTGGTTTAACGCTTGCTTACACCGTAAGTAACGTGCCCTACTCGGCACTTATGGGCGTAATGACACCAGACGATACAGAGCGCACAAAGCTCTCTGGTTTTAGGTTTGCAGGCGCATTTAGTGGCGGCTTACTGGTTATGGGCTTTTTACCTGAGCTAGTGGCTTTTTTTGGTGGCGGCGACGATGCCAAAGGCTATCAGCTTACTATGTACTTATTTGCCAGCTTACTTATTATTTTAATGATTATAACGTTTGCGACCACTAAAGAGCGTGTAACACCGCATGCCTCAAATGAAGGCAATTTAAAATCAGAGTTATTTGATTTAACCAAAAGCCTGCCATTTATAATCCTACCTTTGCTTGCTACTACCTTATTTTTTTATTACCGCGATTTATACAGCGGCGTATTTTTTGCCCTTGTTATGACAGCAATGACATTCGTTATTAAAAAATTACTCAATAAAGATAAGCAAAGCTTAACGGGATCACAGCGCGACATGGTTGATCTTCTGACCAACAAACCTTGGTTGGTGTTACTCGGCATTGGTTTTTTAACCATGATGTTTAATGGCATAAAATACGGTGTAATTGCGTACTACTTTAAGTACCACGTAGCCAATGAACTCATGGCTGGGCAATACTTTATCGCCTTGTTGGTTGTATCTATATTAGGCGCACTTGCCACAGGTAAACTGGCCGAAATTATGGGTAAACGAAACCTCTTTATTGCATCATTAATGCTAAGCGGGTTACTCACTACTGCATTTTACTGGGTACCTAGCGATAACCTAGTTGCAGTATTTACCTTTGGTTGCGCTGCTGAATTTTTTGCCGCCATGATGCCAACATTGTTCTTTAGTATGCTTGGCGATTCAGCCGATTACTCAGAGTGGAAAAATAAACGCCGCGCAACAGGGCTTATTTATTCTGCGGGTACGTTTGTGCAAAAAACCGGTGGTGGTTTTGCAGGTGCATTAGTATTAGTGGTACTTGCAGGCTACGGTTATAACGGCATGGATGAGCTAACAATTACCCAAGCTCTACCTGGCATGCAGTTACTTATGAGTTGGATACCTGCCGCATTTGCTTTTTTAGGCGCCGCATTGATGCTTATTTATCCGCTTACTTCAGCGATGACGCAAAAAATAACAGAAGACTTAGCAATTAGACGCAGTAATGTGTAAATTAACTTTTAATGATTCTTCGCGCTTTATATTTTTATAAAGCGCGAGTAAAAACACATATAAGCTAGGACATCAATGGCGACAATTTATCAAGTATCAGAAATGGCAGGTGTGTCTTTATCAACTGTTTCAAGGGTACTTAACGACAACGACTACGTAAGCAAAAAAACTAAAAAAAAGGTATTAGAAGCAATGAAAGAGCTAGGCTATCAGCCAAGTTCTATTGCACGCTCTTTGGCATCTAGCACTACAAACAGCGTAGGTATTTTAGTTTCTGAGTTGGATGGTCCGTTTTTTGGTCAGATGATGTCAGCCATTGAAGAGCATCTTCGTATTGCGGGGAAACACGTTATTATTACCCCTGGGCACAGTGACGAGAAAAAAGAAAAAAGCGGCTTTGAGTTTTTAATAGGCCGTAATTGCGACGCTATTATTGCCCACGTAGAAGCGGTATCAAACGAGTACCTAATTGAGTTAAGTAAAGGCAAAACCCCTATTTACTTAATGAGCCGCTACGTTAAAGAAATTGAAGAAAACTGCATTAGCCTCGACAACGTAATGGGCGGCTACTTAGCCACTAAAGCCATGATCAACAAAGGTCATAAAAACATTGCGTACATAGCAGGCCCGCAGTTTAAAGAAGATGCGTCAAATCGTTTAAAAGGTCACAAACAAGCCCTAGCAGAGTACAACCTAACCTTTGACGAAAACCTATTTTACATAGGCGACTTTAAAGAAACCGGCGGAAGCGATGGCTTAAGGCATTTTATTCAAAATAAAGCGCAAATAACCGCGCTTGTATGCGCCAATGACGAAATGGCATCGGGTGCCATGAAATACGCCCGCGAACACGGTTTTAACCTACCAAAAGATTTAGCCATTATTGGGTTCGATAACGTAATTTTTACCAATTACCTCTACCCAACGCTTACTACAATAGATAACCCAGTACCCGAAATGGGCCGAGCTGCGGCTAACTTAGTGCTTAAAGACATTTACAAAAAAAGCGGCATAACAGTAAAGCACGTGTTTCAGCCAAAGCTTATTTTAAGAGACTCAACACCCGACATTAATTAACTTTAAACCTAATTTAAATCTAGTTTATGTAACTCGTTACGCACCCACTGCGTATCTAAATATTGCTCTACGTGCTGCTGCGCAAACTTTAAAAAGTTACGTGCAGCATGCGATATGTGTCTATCTGTTCGCATTACAAAATACCAATGACTCGCTAAATGTGTATCGGTTACGTTTAAAATTTTGAAACTAGTATCGTCTGTTGCAAGTACATGGCGTGATAAAACCGCAATGCCCATCCCGGATGCAACCGCGACGCGTATTGCTTCATTACTCGCCATTTGCACGCTATCGCTCAGTACTAAGCCTCGGCTTTGTAACTCGCTTTCAAATAACATACGTGTTGCTGAGCCATTTTCTCGGAGTAAAAAGCGATACTGCATTAAATCAGTTAATTTAACGGCTTTTACATGAGCTAACGGATGGTTTAGCGGCACTATAAATTCCAGTGGATTATGCAAAAAACGCGCAGCTTGTGCGTGTTCAAGCGACGGCGGGTGGCTAAATACATAAATATCGTCCTCCCCTCGCTCAAACCTATCAAGCACCTCTGCCCTGTTACCAATCTCAAGCGGAAGCTCAACATGGGGATGTAAATTACTATAAGGGCCAAGCAGTTTTGGTAGAATATATTGCGCCGTATTAACCATGGCAATTTTACAACGGCCGCGCGATCCACCATTAAGTTCGGTTAAAAAATCTTGGTAATCTTCAAAATGCCCAAATACCTGTTGGCATGTTTTAAATAGTTCAAGCCCCGCATCGGTCACGTGTAGCTTTTGCTGTTGTATAAGGAGTAATGGCTCGCCTACTGCTTCTTGCAGTCGCTTTATTTGTAACGATACCGTTGGCTGCGTTAAATGTAAGCGCCTTGCGGTTTCGCTTATTGAACCCGTTTTAACCACGCTCATAAAAACTTCAAGCAACCTAAACGATATATGTCGTAAATCCATACCTACCTCATAGCCTCTTATCTAGTAATAGTTACTTAATAAATAACCTATAGATAACTATCTATAGCTAACTCGTATTTATTTTATTATTTACTATACAAAGTTTTATCTACAATAGCGCCACTTAATTTACCATTTAGTAAGGAAAGCCAGTGCCAGATATTGTTGTTATGTTTTTTATTTTAGGATTAGTAGCGGGTATTTTACGTTCGGACTTGGCCATTCCAAAAGCCACCTACGACACATTAAGCTTATTGCTCATGTTAACCATCGGCTTAAAAGGCGGTATGGTGCTGCACGGTAATTTAAGCTGGCAACTACTGCCCGAAATGGGATCGGTAATGCTACTTGGCGCACTTATACCACTTATGCTTTACCCTATTTTAAAATACGTGATTAAACTCTCTGTTGCTAATAGCGCCAGTATTGCCGCACATTACGGCTCAGTGAGTGCAGGTACATTTGCTGTTGCACTCGCCTATGCCGAGTCAGCTAAGTTGGTAGTAGGCGCAGAAGTCACCCTGTATTTAGTGATGCTAGAACTTCCTGCAATCATTGTTGGTTTATTGCTTTACCGAAAGCTTGATAAAGAAAACAGCCAAAACAATGAGTTGTCGTTAAAGGCGCTTTGGCATGAAACTCTCACGAACAAAAGTGTGATTTTACTCGTTGGCGGTGTAGTAATAGGTATGATGTACGGCACGGTGCAAGGTAGCCAAGTAACGAGTCTTTTAACAAGTAGCTTTAAAGTTGTACTGGCATTATTTTTACTAGAAATGGGTTTAGTAGCCGCGAAAACTCTTCGCCCTATCCCCTGGAAACATTGGAAACTAGAGGTATTTGCTATTGTGAGCCCGCTATTTTTAGGCACGATTGGCACAGCAGTAGGCACACTTTTAAATTTAGAATTAGGCTCGGTAGTTATATTGGGCAGTTTAGTGGCCAGCGCCTCTTACATAGCCGCGCCCGCTGCAATAAAAGCGGCAATTCCTAAAGCCGATATTGGTCTTGCTATGCTGAGCTCTCTCGGTGTAACTTTTCCGTTTAATGTGATTGTTGGTATTGGTTTATATCACCACCTTGCACTAGTAATGCAATAAACAAATAAGTGCTAATTTTATCACTTTAAAAAACGGTTAAACCCTATTCTACATAGGGTTTAACACTAATAAATGCTCACAAATATAAAACAATATCTACATAAAAACACTACAATAAAAAGCATAATAGATCCGATAATTTACCAAAAAGATCGTTTTAAAGTTTATTTATATTGTTTAATAAAATATCACTTTACTTATTTTTAATTTGGCTCTAAATTCGCGCAAATTTTATTATTAAAGTAACCTCTCAAACTTTAAAACAGTGGTTATTTACCTTGATGAGTCGATAAACACAAATGGCCGAATCAGCCGCCACAAGCACCTCTAATAACCCTTTAGCACCCGTTATCGGGCTGTCATTTTTTGCTATCGCATCCGGCTTTTTAATGAGCCTTATTCCGCTGTCGTTACCCGCATTTAAACTTGATGAAAACCTAGCGCCTTGGCTTGCGAGCATTTTTTACTTTGGCTTACTTATTGGCGCCACCACAATAGAGCGCATTGTGGTAAAAATTGGTCACCGATTCGCATTTATATTATTTTTAAGCTTATTAATTGTAAGTGTGCTTGCACAACTTGCACTGCCAAATACCGTTAACTGGTTAATTGCACGATTTGTAGCAGGTGTTGCTGTTGCCGGTGTGTTTGTAGTTGTTGAGTCTTGGTTATTAATGACCAACACAGCAAAGTCGCGTGCTAAACGTTTGGGCTTATACATGACCTCACTTTATGGGGGCAGCGCCGTAGGCCAGCTTGCTATAGGGCCGCTTGGCACCGAAGGTTCAACGCCTTATTTATTTGTAGCCTCGTTATTATTTTTAGCTATTTTAGCGCCTTTATTAATAACCAAAGGTCAGCCCGAAAAACAGCATCTTGAAAAACTACCACTAAAAGAAATAAAAACACTAAGCCACCCTGCAATGCTCGGATGCTTAGCATCAGGCTTATTACTGGGCCCTATTTACGGCTTAATGCCGGTTTATATTTCAGCAAAAGCTGATCAAGCTCAGTACACAGGGACACTTATGGCGGTTATTATTTTAGGCGGCATGGTCGTGCAGCCGCTCGTAAGTTACTTATCTACTCGGCTTGAAAAAAGCTTATTGATGGGTATGTTTTGTTTAGTAGGCGCAGCCGGTGCTGTGGGTATATTACAAGCAAACACTTTAGCCGGATTAATAGTGAGCTACTTAATACTAGGCGCGTGCAGCTTTGCACTTTACCCGATTGCTATAACACTTGCGTGCGACTCACTGCCAATGGCTAAAATAGTATCGGCAACTGAGGTTATGCTGCTCAGTTATAGTATTGGTTCGGTATTTGGCCCTATGCTCGCCGCAAATTTATCTGATGCACCCAATGGTATTGTGTTTTATTTAGCAGGCTGTTTAATCACTACCTGTATTTATATGTTTATTAAAAGCATTAAAAATATTCGCGCGGGTAAAACCCCAGTTGCAGGTTAACTTTTAGCTTAAATACCCGCTTGCTTATTAACTAATTCTAGCTGTTAAATACCTTGCTTTAACAGCTAAAACTATTATTCACACAAAGGTCATTTATAAATAATGAAGTAATTATTTAGCAGTGAGTTTTTTATGTGGGCTCAAAAAAAACATCTTTTTCCACCCTTGGTTTTGCGTTGTAAAAAGCCACGGCATGGGCACTAACGATAAAATAGAATAATGCACATGAGGCTGTTTTCCTGCGGCATTTCCGGTATCGCCCAGTAAGCCAATTTGACTGTTTATGCTTACCACATCACCTGTACTTACCGAGTAGTCATTTAAATGTGCAAAATAATGCACGCGCCATTTAGGCCCAAGCACCGCAACCACTTTACCACCGCGAGTTAACTCACCTGCAAATATAACAACACCGCTTGTTGAGGCAACTACGGGGGTGTTTTTTGTGCCAAAAATATCAATTCCTTTGTGCACACCCGACCTACCCCAAGGCTCGTACCAAAACGTATTATGGTTCCAATCTTTACTTGTGGCACCTTGTACCGGAATCATTATTTTTTCGGGAATTAGTAAGCCTATAATTAATAAAGTAGCTATTCCAATTGCAATCCATTTAAGTGCTTTCACTTTTCAATCCTTGATATTTAAATAACTTATACAGGTAAATTATTAGCCATAATAACTGAACTCATCATGAGTCGTATTTATGGTTTTATTTATGGAGTTTTATTTGAATGAAATACCCGACTAACATGCACTAAGCTGATCAATTTCAAAACAGGTTTTATAAGTAATTGAGCACTGCCCGCTATAAACAGCCATGTGCCACTTTCTATTAGTGAGTCATTTAAAAAGAAAAAACTGCCAATTAAAAACCACACAGCAATCAAAAAATCGTTAAACGCTCCCAGTGCTTCATATCGTCGCTGGATGGTAATATGCTCTTGCCCTAAATCTAAAATAAACTGATTACTGTTCGAATCCATAACTGCTCACTATTTACCTTTTATTACCTAAATACATGTTTAATAAGCCACAAAGCTTACCTAAACAGTACAATAGCAAAATACGCACAATAAAAAACGCTGACCAATGCTTATTGACCAGCGTTTTTATTGTTTATATATTTAGTAATTATTTATTTTTTATCTTTTTCTAAACGTTTCTTAAGGCTTAATGCAGCGTCAGCGGCTAATAAACGCATAAATTCAGAGCCATTACTTTGCTCGCCTTGGCCTGCGCCTATTACAATTTCAGGCACTAAACGGCTATTACCTAAGCTTGTAAATAAAGCAGTTTGAATTTTAACTTCTGCTTTTAGCGTTTCATCAAATACATACTTAGGATCAAGTGCCGCAGACTTAGCCCTTAAACGAGCTTCAGCTAAAACGTCCATACCTAATGCTTCTAAGCGTTGTTGCTTTAAAATCTCTTCTTGCTCTTTTGCAAGCTCCGCTTTTACAGCCACTCGTTGCTGCGCAGAAATAATAGCATTTGCCTTAATTCGTTCAGCATCAATTTGCTCTTTTATTTTTAGCTTTTCAGATTCAGCACGTTGCTTAGCAATTGCTTGTTCACCTAAAGCCACTTCAGTACGTGCTTGTTGCTCAGCTTTTTTAAGGTTTTGACGCGCTAGTGCTTCATCAGCAGCAGCTTGCTTTTGCGCTTCAAGGCGAGCATTTACTTTGCTTTCGTAGTCAATATCAATAATGCTGGCATCAACTACTGTAATACCGTAAGCGCCTAAAATAGGTGCGTTACGCAGTGTATTACCCTCATCATCCATTTTAATATTAATAGTGACGCGCTGCTGTTTACTTAAATTACCTAAGTCGTCAGATTTATCGCGTTCACCCGTACTAATAATTTGTTCAGTAACAAAAATACCGTTGGTTAATTGATCAGCAAAATCTTGACTTAATTGACCATTACCACCAGAGTAATGTTGCTCTACCGACATCATACGCGCCGACGCTTTTACATTTTCAGTGGTTGCACGCATTAATAAATTAGATATTAATGTTTCTTGTGAACCAAACTCTTCGTGTATTTTAAGTAAACCACGTAAAGCACCCGATTCTGCTGCTGGTACATTGCCTGGCAATCTAAAACGAGAGACACCTCGTGCGCCACCTGTTGTAGTGTCTAAAAATCGAATCGGAATTAACGGAACAATTGCGCTTGCTGTTGCACCAGCATCGCCCGTAAAGTTAATCGAAATTACTTTTTTATATGCCGATGTAGTACCAAACGCTTTTAAATAAGGGCCGGCTTGATTTATTACGGTCAAGTTACCTGTAAAAGCCGATTGATGTACTAAACGCTCATCTGCTTCATTCCACGAAACAACTTGCGATGTAAGGGTTGCAATTACGGCTAATACAACAACAATTGATGAAACAACAATTACATTACGACGACCAAATCGACTCATAAATGAGTCACTTTTTACTGCTGGGACTGCTTTTTCGCTATCCATTTTTATTACTCTCCATGTTTAATTTCTTTTTAACAAAGTAAATAATTTCCTGTTCACTCAAATGTGCGCAAAAGCTACCAGAGCGATGTAACTCAACAAATGTTGCAAGGATTTCTTCTTTACCTTTAGCTGTTTTATCTTGGTTTTCTTGTGTTTGATTTTTTTCTGTTAGTTGAGTGATTAAATCATCCACTATCGTGTCTTTATCAAACAGTACGTTGTATTCCTTGGATTTTCTTACCCGACTTTTATGTACATTGCTGTAAATTACATAAAGCGCAACGCATAAAATAATAACAAGTAAACTTAACCCTATAATATAAAAAATCATAAGCTCTACTTAAATTAGTTTAAATACTTAATGAGCAATAACAATTGTAAGTATTACTTAACAAATGTTAACCCAGTAATTTTACAGTAAACCCAAGTGAAAAACAGATTAAAAATAGTGTTCATCAGGTATATAGTTATAACCGCACATAAAAGTAAGCTTTTTCAAACAAAAAAATGCCAGTCAGTTATTAACTGACTGGCATTAAGCTAATATTTATTGAAGTGCTTTTTAAATTATTCGCATTGCACCCAGTCAACACCATTTTCACCGCACTCATGCAGCATTGTTCCATCTTCTCGGCGGGTATCTCTAAACCATTTCCCTTCAATCGTTTTAATAATACGTACGTTGTCTGTGGTTTTATATTTACGCCAAAAGCTAGCATCAATAGATGTTTCGTCATCAAACTTATAAGGCATAGCAGCGAGTACAGTAACTAAATCTTGAGTTTCTAAATCAGCAGCTTTGTCTTTAACATTTACCCAATTAGATAATGTTTGAAAGTCGGCATTTTCCTCTCTAAAGGCAAAGTCAGTTTGGTAAAACGATCCCGACTCAGTATAGCTAATGCTAAAACCTCGCTCGAACGGTGTATCTAAATTAGCACTAACGCATTCATCTGCTGTTGGGAAGTTAACCGATGGGCTTGTATTATCAACGCCATAAAGCACATTGCTTTGCTCAAAACTAACGTTCTCAATGCTAGAGCATCGGTAAGTACGATCGGCGTTAATGGAAACATCGTCTCTAACTGTTAGTTTTCCATTTAACGATTCTTCGCCCCAAGGCGTATCTGTTGAATCCAATCGAGACAAAATAACGTCAATTTTGTCGAGTTCGTCTGTATTTTGAAGCTTTACTTGCTCATAAATAAGTTCAGCGCCTGCAAAAATAACTTTATCGCGGTACCATGCATTTTCAAATCCATACTCTGCATCTTTTGCTGTGTCCTGGTAAATCACTGCTCTTACTTCTTCTGCATCAGGATACTGAGCATCTAGCTCTTGCTTGAATTTATAGGCCGCTTTTAGTCCCTTAACAATTGCTTGTGCTCTGTCGTAAGCGTCGCTGTCGTTAGTAGCGATAAAATCTGAGTAAATTTGCTCTGTCGACAAATTATAATGCGCAACCAAGTTTTGCATAACATTTGTTATTTCGCTTTGAAGGTTTGCAAGTAACTCAGTATTTTCTTTAAGTGCATCACAACTTAAATTATTGTTACCACTTTTTTGTAATTGAAGGCTCAACTGTTCCCAAATAACAGTTGTTAAAGGTGATATATTTCGAATATCTTCATCAGTCAAAGCCTCAATTGAAGGTGGAAATGACATTTGATACGCTTGCGTTACCTCTCCTAAATCCTCGTCAATTGCGCCAACAGGTACATCAACATACATAGTTGAATACGGCACACACAGCGCCTGCTCTTCTGTAAAATTAAAACTATAATTACCCGATTCTTCAGAGACTACAGAAGGTTCTGTTTGCTCATCAAAAGTACCATCGCCATCAATATCTAGCCATACTATTGCACCAGATACATAGCCATCAATAACCTTTCCAGTAAGAGAGATAGTGTTAACTTCTACGGGGTCTACTTTTATAGGGTCAGGCTTAGCTACAACTGGCTCTACAACGACCACTTTATCATCGCCACCGCCGCCACATCCAACAAGGCCTAGCGTAAACGCTAATGAAATAGCTAACTGACTTTTTTTAAAAAACATACAAAGACTTCCTTTTTTGCACTTTAATTATTATTAAAAATCATATTGTTATAAATTATATAAGTTACTTTAATACAAAATAAGTAATACCAATCTGCTTATATATGGGATCTATTTAACGTTAAGAAAGTTACGCTAGAGCTAGGCAAAAATTTTTGTATCTAGTTGTTCTAAATAAAAATTTTTAACGACGTTATAGTGCAATTTAATTCGTTAATTACTCAAAGATTTATGCAGCTTGGTATAAATTTAAACAACAGAAATTTATTGAATTTTTATGGGGGGATGGCAACAAGTTAACATGCCCTGTACCTATATAGTGACACGTCATGTTAAATTTTGCTCTTACATTTGTTAATTAAATATAACTAAGACCAGCTATTGTTGACTAATATGGACTACAGGTACCTAAAATAAAGGGCTTGAGTGATAGGCAGTATTTTGTAAACGAATGTGTATCATACATGGGTTGGTTTAGAGCGCTTCGATAACTATAAAACAATTATATAAGCAAACCATCAGCATTTTTGATTCGCTCTTAAAATTAAAAAGCCACCTAATTAAGGTGGCTTATGTCTATAACATCGTGTTTTTAATGTGCCTGACTATCGTTTTCTTCGCGTTTATAAATATATGTTTGTTGGGTTTTAAAGCCAAAACCAATTGGTTCAGCGCCATTTACTAGCTTAACTTTTCCACCTTCAACATTTAAATTTGGTCCAAGTATTTCAATAGCTTTTATCGGCTTATCAGAACCTTTAACCCCAGGGCCTATTAAATAAAACTGACTAACTTGCGTTACATCCGTTGCATCATCCCAATCGCACTTACCATCCGCATCATTATCTGCACACGACGGGCCTTCCCCAAAAAATAGTTTCGGTGTATCTGGTACATCATTACTTGTTGCAAATTTCACATCGTCATAAACCTTCGTTCCATAATGCAAATGAAAGGCATAAAGCGAACCACCGCCACCCGTTAACGAACATTGGTTTTGTGTTGATGATGAAGATGCAGGCGTAAAGGAAGTAAAGTAAGCAACCCCACCAACGACCGTTGCTGCAGCAAGGGACTTTTCGCCCGTCCCTAATTCATATCGCCATCCTTTAAATTCGGCTAACTTAACTTCAAGGTTAACAAATTTATCAACGTCATCAAGTGCGTTACCAAATGGGTCTTCATTCATTTTCATTAAATCATCTGGCACTATTGGGGCTGGAAATTCAGTAAATATTTTTGTTAGGGTGTTTTCATCACGGATCATATACAGCTGATCTTGCTCATTAGTAGCAAGTGGGTTTGAACGATTTCCGCTGCCTATCACAATTGCGTCGTACGGGGTGTCTAAACGGGTGGTGATCATTTCACCACCATAATTGGTCTTAGTAACTTTACTAAACAGCGTTCTAGCAACTAACGGTTTATAAAAAAAACGTCTGTCTTGTGACGCTAATGTACTGCCAAGCTCCGCAAGCTTAAAATGAGTAATATCACTTTCATCGTCACTAGGAATATCTACACGCCAAATATTACCGCCAGTATCGGTTGCATAAATTCGGTCAATATACCCGTCGTAATCTGAGTCAAGCGTAGTTACATCCGCTGCAATACTGTGCTCTCCGGTAAAACCATGTTCATCTGGAGTGAGCGCCCATACCTTTTCGCCAGTTTTAGCATTAACAATGTAAATACCTAGCCCGGTTTCATCTGTTGTTCTAATCGCATTATCTTTGTTTGTATCGTAGCCTGCGCCAAATATCAGCAATGGATCCTCACCAAACGCTTTAATGTAAGCAATTTGAGGTTTAGACCATGTTTGTGCTAAATATTTAAATTCTTCAGAGCCACCAACAATTGGCTTATTCCATAATTTTTTAGGTTTTTTTGGGTCACTTATATCCAGGCCGTAGTAATTTTTACCGCCTCGGCGCATGCCTGTAAATGCCCAAACTTCATCGCCCTCACTTGCTTTAACAACGCCATCATTTAAACCATCAGTGTTTAAACTTTTATTATTAAAGAACACACTTATAGGGCCATCCATGCCATACACTTTTGTATTTGCAAGATTACTTCGCAAAGCCGGAATGTTTTTTAATAAGGCAGCAGGTGTAAAAGCCCACCTTTCTTCAACAGTATCGCCTTTGTCTTCAAACATATGTAAAAAGCCGGCATTGGTACCAACAAGTATATGAATACTTCCATCGCCGTAATCTATAGATACCGGTTTTGAATGCAAAGGGTCGCCAAAAATATTGATTCGCTGATCTACTGATGAGTCATCTCCATCTTCATTATCAACATCAACCCCTCGTGCCCAGTTAATATCACTCTCCTGTAAAGTTAACCCAATATTAGGAATCAAATCAGGGGCAAGATCGGTAACTGTACTTGTCGCTAAATTTAAAATGGTTTGTACTTTATCAAAAGTAAAATCAATAATACTGCCCGTTTTATCTATGTAGATTTTACGGCTATCAGGGTCTAAAGTTGATAAAAGTAAATTTACGCCACCCTGAGCTACTAAATTCCCATCTGCAGGCTTATTAGTTGGCAGCCAAAAAGTTCGCGCTTTCTCATCAATTAACCCATTTTCATCAAGAGCTATTTTATCAGTTGAATCTACAATATTTGCACCAGACACTTTAAGCTTTTTTAAATTTCCGCTCCAACGTGCGCCTGTTTCAGGGTAAAACATCGCAAAGTAAATTGACTCTCGGCTACGTGTTTGGTCAACATTATTACTTGCTACCGTAGGAGATGAAAAACTATCGTTAACTTCGCGTATTTTCGATATTGTATTATTAAGCGCTTCAGAAAGTTCAGTCGATGTATCTGCATGTAAGTACTCGCCTCCTCCCAATAAAGCGGTTTTTTCTAATAACTTTTTACCATTTGTACTCATGCCACTACCAAAACCGATAGTAAAAACGCGTCCGGTATCAGCAACCTCTGGCGTGGTCTCGTACAAGTCAACTTCAACATCTCTTGTGCCATGTATTATTTGAGCTAAAGCAGCCAAATAGCTATTACTTGTAGTACTAGGATATGAACCAAAAGTAGATTTGTATAAAGCTCTTATATCATCATTTCGGGTAATATCTTGTGTCGGATCACCATCAGTCATTAATATTAAGCTAATTGAGTTATCACAACGCTCATCTGCACCAACAGCCTGTTGAAAAGGAGAAACATAACGAGGTATATCACTACCACTTTGCTCTCTCTCAATCGTAGTATCGCGTTTGTCCGTATTTTGCCCATACCAAACCGTCTGCCCCGTCATATATAGGTAAGCTTCCCATAAGGTCTCAGCAATAGGTGTATTCCCGCTAGCAGGCAGCTTTTTTATTTGATCCAATATTTTATCATGTGAGGAGCCTAGGCCAGCCATAACATAACCACCATCATTGCCATTAAAACGCATTAAACCAAAATCAATCGAGCTGTTATCATTTACTAATTGGGTCATAGCGCTTATACCAGCATCGATTTTTCTAGGTCCACCATTAGGCAACTTAGTCTTCATACTTCCTGAAGTATCAAACACAATAAGTACACGAGGGTTTTCGTCGGTTTTAACATTATGGTTTACGTATAGCTCTATATCTTCGGCAAATACAGAAAGGCTAATACCCACCCCGAATAACAAGGCAGCTATTTTTTTTAGTTTGAATTGCATTTTTAAATCCCTTTATTTGCGCTTTTTATTTTTATTGCGCAAGTTAATAACTACTCTATTCCGTGTTTAATTATTAGTAATGTGGAGGTGGGACTAAAAATTAAAACAAAGGTAATATCTAGCTATTTATCACAAAACAGTGATTAGCATCCACGTGTCGTCAATGCTATAAAATATATATTACTTCGATTTTAAATAAAAACAGATTAAAGTCAAAGACATTAGGTTTTATTATTAATTAAAAACAACAACTTAAATAAAATAATCCCGTTTTACTGCACAGTTGAGTCACGTCAAAAAATAATATTTTTACCTATGTTTCTATATTTATAAATCTATGTTTTAGGTAACAAGTACTTACCAATATAAATTAGTAACGTAAGGCTATAAAAATCACTCTTAAGAGAACTATTATTCAGTAAAACTGTTTTATTAAAAGGAGTGTATTTAATAGGTAACTACGGTTATGCAAACATACAAAAAAGCCCATATTAGGTGCTACCTAATATGGGCTTTTATACTCTCGCTAAATTATAAGCGCTTTATGCAAGCATTCTTATAAAGATAACTCTTTTTTAGCGCGAGTTAAGTTATGCGTTACAAGTGAGTTTTTAGAAATTTGAACCGCTTCATATAAATCAGAAATACCAGCAGTGTCTTTTTGAGCCTTAATACGCGCTACACCACGGTTACTTAATGCAAACGATGTAAGTTCACGTACTTTTAAACGCGGACCATGGCTTTGCTTAAGTAAAGCAATTGCTTGTGTACAAATAGCTTCTGCTTCTTCGTAGTTTTTTGATTCAACAGTTAAAGCACAGCTATTAAATGATTTTTCAAATGCAGGTGCTGCAGTTACAGAGTCTTCAATAACCATTAATTTATAATCACCTTGATTAGCCATTGCAGCAGCTGAGCAAGTTAATAATGAGCCAAGAGCGATGGTTTTTAAAAGTGTAAATTTCATGATTATATTCCTGTTATGGCAATTGTTTAAACTAGTGATCTTTTTTAGCGTCAAGTAAATAGCTTAATAACAAGGCAAAAATTATGAAATATAGTCGTTCTATATAAGTAATTTTTTAACGCCGTTAGTGAGTTATTTAATTCGCTAAAATAATCATGTTTTAATAAAATTGGTATTTGTTAGTCGTACTTGTTGCCGACAACTAAACTTTAGAGTGTTAGCTCAATTACCACAAACGATAAAAACAAACCTAATAAGTGAATAAATCTAACCTATAGACTTTAGTCTAACACCTGTAAAAATACTTAGTAATTACAATTAGTTAAAATCGATGAAAACAACT
Source organism: Pseudoalteromonas sp. NZS71_1 (assembly GCF_015864305.1). Lineage (NCBI taxonomy): Bacteria > Pseudomonadati > Pseudomonadota > Gammaproteobacteria > Alteromonadales > Pseudoalteromonadaceae > Pseudoalteromonas > Pseudoalteromonas sp. NZS71_1. The sequence continues at coordinate 225,012 of NZ_JADYXM010000006.1, forward strand.
AAACAATAAATATAAAAATACCGTTTTTTATTTTTTAATAGCACAATACAAAGTTAATAAACACAAAAAAGCCGATGTTGGGGTTTAACCCAATATCGGCTTTTTTACTCTCGCTATTTTATATCATGCTTTAGTAAGCACTTTATAAAAGACCTTATAGAGATAATTCTTCTTTAGCGCGAGATAAGTTGTGCGATACCATTGAGCTGTTAGACAATTTTGATGCTTCGTATAAATCAGCAAGTGCAGCTGTATCGTTATGCGCTTTTAAACGTGCAACACCACGGTTGCTTAATGCGAATGACGTTAGTTGGCGTACTTTAAATTTAGGGCCATCTGCGTCTTTTAAAAGTGCGATTGCTTTAGTACAAATTGCTTCCGCCTCAGCGTAATTTTTTGACTTAACATTCAGTGCGCAGCTATTAAATGATTGCTCAAGTGGCTGTGGCGCTGTTGCAGTTTCAATAACCATTAATTTGTAATCACTTTGATCAGCCATTGCAGCAGCTGAACATGTTAATAGTGAGCTAAGAGCGATAGTTTTGATAAGTGTAAATTTCATGGTTATATTCCTGATTAGTTAAGCCGTGCTTGTTGCCGACAACTGAACTTTAGTGAATTACCACAACCCCGACAAACGATTAAAACAAACCTAATAAGTGAGAAAAATTAACCTATAGACCTTAGTCTAATACGTTTAAACTTTTTCTATATATTTAAATAACTTACGAACCAACAATCGTGCCTAAAATCGCTACTTTACGTTTTAAAATGTATATAATTATTTATGCCTTTTTTTAGTTGGTTTTATTTTAAACACCTTACTTTGGCGTAGCTGAATAACAATCAAACAAATTTATACATTTAATTACATGCAATACTAAGTCATGTATTTATAATTACAGTTCTGGTAACTTTTCATCATTAATGGATTAACTTTTTTGAAACACACACTTCCTCTTTTTGTTTTATTAAGCACGCTTTTATCATTTAGCCAAAATGCTAACGCAAGGCTTTTGCTCGGTAATGACATGCCTAACACCGGTATGTTTATAAAATCAGAATTTAATGGCGATAGCAGCATTACATCTGCGGGTGTAGAAATGATGGTCAAACAAAATTACAGTAACTTTGGTGTTGTTTTTACAAGCGCAATTGGCGCGGCTGTAATCGATAATAAGCAAGGCGATCAAGAAGAATTTATAACGTGGGACAACGGAATGAAGCTTGGTTATTTTAATGACTTTTTTATATACGCCGAGCTTGGCTTAGATCTGTTCGAACTCGCCTTTAAAAACGATAGAGGCGATAACACCTACCAAATAGAAAAATCGAACAACGACATAGACGGCTACGCCGGTATAGGTGCGGGTTATCACTTTAAGCCATTTAAAGTAGAAGTATTTACCCGAGCACGCCAAATAGATGGCGACTACTGGGAAGCACAAGAACATATTTACAGCGGTGTGCAACTCAGCTTTACGTTTTAATTGCCCTTTTGTTTTATAAGAAAAATAAAAAGCGTGTGAAATACAGCTATTTCACACGCTTTTTTAAAAATTACATTTAACAGGTTTGATCTAACCAATTTATATTTAACGGATAGTTTTGGCTACTTTACCAATACTCAAACCCTGAATTAAAATAGAAAACACCACAACCGCATAAGTGAGAGCTAATAAAATATCGCGCTCGTTCCCATCAGGTAGTTGCAATACCAGTGCAACCGAAATACCACCACGCAAGCCACCCCAGGTTAAAACTTTCCATGCGCCAGATGGCAACTCTAATTGCTTATTAAATGTAGTGGTTGTTATACCCACAACAATTAAACGTGCGAGTAACGCTATTAAAATTGTTAAGCCACCAGCAATAAACAAATTACTCGAAAATGCAATCATGACGACTTCAAGCCCTATGAGTACAAATAAAATGGCATTTAAAATTTCGTCAATCAGCTCCCAAAATAAATCAACGTAATGGCGTGTTTTGTCGCTCATAGCCATACTACGACCATGATTGCCCACCATTAGCCCCATCATTACCATTGCAAGTGGGCCCGACAAATGCCAATGGCTTGCAAGTGCATAACCACCAATAACGCCCGCTAAAGTAAGTAGTACTTCTTCTTGGTAACTATCAATACTTTTAAGTAAGTAATATAAAATACCACCTAATACCAAACCAAAAACAATACCGCCACCGGCTTCAACCGCCAGCGTGTGCGCTACATAATAGGTTGTAGGAATATCACCACTTGATAAAACACCCAATAAAAGCACAAAAATAACCACGCCTATACCATCGTTAAACAACGATTCACCCGCAATCACGGTTTCAATACTTTTAGGCGCCCCCGCAGATTGTAAAATTCCCATTACCGCAATCGGATCGGTTGGCGAAATTAATGCGCCAAATAATAAACACCATATAAATGCTAAATCAAAACCAAGCAAAGGAAGTACTAAATAAAGCGCGCCTGCAATAATAACCGTTGATAGCAACGTACCAACACAGGCCAAAATACCTATTGGCAATTTATAGCGCCTTAAATCGCTAACATTTACATGTAGCGCCCCAGCAAAAAGCAGCATAGAGAGCATGCCATCGAGCAAAACTTCAGTAAAATCTAACTGATCGAGCAAGCTCACTTCGTAATCTATAAGATCATCAAACCCTAAAAAGCCTAAAAATATAGCGCCGATAGATAAAAGCATCGAAATAACCATAACGCCAATGGTTGTTGGCAAGCCAATAAAGCGATGGTTTACATAGGTGAGTAACGCGGTAATTGATAAAAATATCGCACTTATTTCAAGTACGCTTAGGCTGGTTCCTGGTGCCATGGTTTAAATCTCAATATTTATTTAATGATGCCTTGCTCAAAATAAGCAAAGCAGAAGGGGTATTATTTTTTATACGGTTATCTCGCATTATATTCGTGTAGCCTAAACAAGCATACCCAAAATATTAATTATAAATACACACCCTACTCTATTAACGTATTTAAGGTATTAACTTACGCATTAAATAAAACAAAAAAGCCCATGTTAGGAATTAACCTAACATGGGCTTTTTTACTCTCGCTATTTTATAACATGCTTTTGGTAAGCACTTTATAAAGTGTTTATAAAGAAAGCTCTTCTTTAGCGCGAGTTAAGTTGTGCGATACCATTGTACTTGTAGACATTTGGTTTGCTTCGTATAAATCAGCAAGGCCAGCAGTGTCGTTGTTCGCTTTTAAACGTGCAACACCACGGTTGCTTAATGCAAACGATGTAAGTTGGCGTACTTTAAATTTAGGGCCATCTGCGTCTTTTAAAAGTGCGATTGCTTTAGTACAAATTGCTTCAGCCTCAGCGTAATTTTTTGACTTAACATTCAGTGCGCAGCTATTAAATGATTGCTCAAGTTGCTGTGGCGCTGTTGCAGTTTCAATAACCATTAATTTGTAATCACTTTGCTCAGCCATTGCAGCAGCTGAACATGTAAGTAGTGAGCTAAGAGCGATAGTTTTGATAAGAGTAAGTTTCATGGTCGTAGTCCTGTTGGTTAAGCCGTGCTTGTTGCCGACAACTGAACTTTAGAGAATTAACACAAAACCGACAAACGATTAAAACAAACCTAATAAGTGAATAAATCTAACCTATAGACTTTAGTCTAATGCCAAATTACTAATTTACGACAATTGATATTTATAAAAACAACCAACGAAACTTAAACTTATTGAGTGCGTTCTAGTAACTTAACTACTTGGGCTACAACCATTTCTGGCTCATCATTTTGCGGGTAGTGATAGCTTTTATTTGTTATTACTATTTCACCTTGAGGAAATGCATTAGCTAGTTTAGAGGTGAACCTAACTGCATTATTAATCCTTCCCAAAGAAGCAAAGTGAGTGAGTTTATACGTTTGTAATTAAGGTAATTATTTTAATGAAATTGCAAGCACAAAAACAAGAAAGAAGCTAAACATACATCAAATATTGAAAAACCCGTTAGGGAACGGGTTTTTATACTATTTCTAGCCAACAAGCATTTTTGCAAATTTATGTTTTTCCAGTCTCTGCTTACTAAACCATTCTTCCACTTTCAATGGTTCACTTGTAATAGCTTGAACTAATCTAAAACCTTGGGACATACACACTGATTGGGTTGATTTTTCAGTCTTAGTATTTTTTTTTATCTCAGTTTTATAATTCATAATTACACCTTACCTTCACTCTGCATCCGATGCATTTTTGGTTAACGTATTGTGGGCTAAAAACACATCTACTGCTGCTAAGTATATGGCAAGATGCTTAGAAATAATAGATAGAAATTGAAAATCCCTTTCTTTTATAAACTGATTTGGGTTAGCGCTTGTTAGGACTAATACACCTAGAGGCTTCATTATATTATTTATTTTTCCATCGTCATCACAACGAAGTATAGGTATTGACATAAAGCTTCTGTAATTAGCGCTATCTCCTTGACTATAACTTGAGTTGAGCTCACTACTTGTTTGAATGTCAGGACAAAGCTTTGTTTCTTTATGAAGAAAGGCTAGGCCTATATGCCCATGACCAGGCTTCCAACTTCTATTACGTTGTGGTAAACGGCTGTCACAATCTCTCCAAACAACACTAAGCTCATCTGCAACCTCATCATAAAAATACAAAGCAATATTATATTTACTTTCTGACTCAAAGCTGAACAACGCTTCCCTCTCAACAACTAATGGCTGAAGTATAGGAGCTAAAGATGCGGTTATCTCTTTCCAAAAATTATTTTCAATAATACCTTCATCACTTTCTTCTATCTTTTTTAAATCGCCTATAGCCATATCAGCCGCATAAGCAGATAGATAAAGTGTCGATATCTGATTGCTGTATATGTCGGCCATCTTCCTTAAGCCTATTTTATTTTGAGCTAACTCAGTCCTTAGTTCTCCCACTTCTTCATCTTTATGCCTTTTCATTTCTAAAATTCCAGCATACAACGACTCTTTCTTACTGTAGTTATGATTAACGTAAGTGAATAATAAATGGATTAGTACAAAAAAAATAATTGATATTAAGATGAATGTAAAAACTAAGTCATTTAGCGGGACATCTCTATCAGTAGTAATAAGGGTTGCTGAGAAACCAATTATTATTGGTGCAATTAGAGTAAACCAGATTTGAGCAAAAGTGACTGACCGCTCGACTATTTTTTCTGTTATGTCGTTATTCTTCTTTGCTGCATTTGCAAGATTTTTAAGCTTGTCATCTTGTTCCAATATTTTAGTCCTTTATATATTATTCAATGAACTCATTATGCACACTTATATTGCCTATTTACAAGCAACTAAAATATCGTATATGTATGAGTAGTTATAAAAATTTACAGCTAAAATAAAGATTAGCTTTATCCAATTAAAAATAGCAATATCTAATATTAGCTCCCTATATACTAAAACATCATTTCTCACCCAAACCTATAAACTCCCTCGCCCATATGCCATAATCTAAATAATTCATTATTTTAGTAACTTGGCGCGCATTTAGGCGTTTTTAAGTTAACTACTCAGGGTTATCAGCATGGCATATCAAGAGCAAAATCAAGCAACAATCTACTGGCACGACTACGAGACTTGGGGAGCAAGCCCTCAAAAGGATAAACCGAGCCAGTTTGCGGGTATTCGTACCGATCTTGATTTAAATATTATTGGCGAGCCGCTTATTGAATATTGTAAGCCGCAAGCGGATTACTTGCCCCACCCTGAGGCGTGTTTAATTACGGGTATTACGCCACAAGTGGCGATGAAAAAAGGCTTAGTTGAAGCTGAGTTTATAGCAAAAATTCATGCCGAATTTAGCGTGCCAAACACCTGTGTTGCCGGTTATAACAGTATTCGGTTTGATGACGAAGTAAGTCGTTATAGCTTTTACCGTAACTTTTACGACCCATACGAGCGTGAATACAAAAATAACAATAGCCGATGGGATATTATTGATTTAGTACGTGCTTGTTATGCGCTGCGCCCTGAAGGGATTGAATGGCCGTTAAAAGAAGACGGCAGCCCAAGCTTTAAGTTAGAGCATTTAACCGTAGCCAATGGTATTGAACACGCCGCAGCGCACGATGCGCTAAGCGATGTAACCGCCACTATTGCACTGGCTAAGCTAATAAAAGAAAAGCAGCCAAAGCTGTATAACTTCTTTTTTGGGCTGCGTAATAAAAAAGCCCTTGCTGAATTGGTTGATGTATTTAACATGACGCCGCTGGTGCATACCACGTCGCGCATACCTGCAACACAAGGCTGTACAAGCTGGGTTGCACCAATGAGCTTTCATCCGGTAAATAAAAACGCAGTTATTTGTTTTGATTTAACCCAAAACCCGCAAGTACTCATTGATTTAAACGTAGAAGAGTTACGCAAACGCTTATACACCAAACGTGTAGATTTAGCCGAAGACGATTTACCTGTTGGCTTAAAACTAGTGCATTTAAACAAGTGCCCTATTTTAGCCCCAGCTAAAACGTTATTGCCTGAAAATGCCGCCCGCCTTGGGATTGATCGCGAGCAGTGCTTAGCTAACTTAGCTATTTTAAAAGCCAATACCGACCTTCGCGATAAAGTAACCGAAGTGTTTAACGAGCAAGGCGATTACAGCGCAACCACTAACGTTGACTACTTACTTTACGATGGGTTTACAAGCCATGCTGATAAAGCTAAATTTGCGATTATTCGTGATGCAAAACCAGATGAATTGGCTGGGTTGAAGTTAGACTTTGAAGATAAAAAGTTTAATACCTTGTTGTTTAGATACCGCGCCCGTAACTGGCCTGAAACGCTAAACCAGCAAGAGCTTGACCAATGGCGCCAGTATTGCCAAAACAAGTTAATGCACGGGGAAGATCAACCATCGATTAACGCGCAAGATTTTATGATCACCCTTGAGAACCTAGCGCATGAGCATGACGACAGCGAAAAAAATCTTACAATTTTAAAGGCGCTATATAACTACGCTCAAAGCATGTAATTTGGTTTAGACGTACTTATACAACGCATATAAAAGCGCGACGCTATAGTAATTTAAGCGCCGCGTTTTTTGTTTGAATTTTTATGGGCTTCGCCCATCACGCAAGCAAGCTTAGCGTCTTGTATCTCTCGTTGATAAATGATTAGCTATCATTTATCACATCGAAGTCAGTGAGCTTGCCTCTGCGTCTAGTATTTAATACTGCTCGGTAGATAAAGCCCTGACTTTCTATTCTCAGAAACTGAATGGTATCCAAGCACACTTTTANTCAGAAACTGAATGGTATCCAAGCACACTTTTATTTAAGTAGATGCTGTATGTACAAGGGGAGTAAGTAGAGATGATGTTTATCGGCATTGATATTAGTAAAGAGAAGATTGATTTATCGTGGTTGAGAGACCAGCTTACAAACAAAATTAAAACAAAAGTCTTTAAAAACAAGCATCAAGACTTTTTAGCAATAGAAAAATGGCTTTTAAATACAACTAAAAGCGCTGCTAATGAGCTCGTTATCACCCTCGAACCAACGGGTGTTTATCATGAAGCACTGATGTATTTTTTACACGAGCAAGGCTTTAATATTATTTTAGCGAATCCCGGTAAAGCTAAAAAGTATGCAGACGCTTTAAACATAATTCATAAAACAGACAAATCTGATGCAACGATGCTTGCTCATTACGGCTGTGCTAAGCACGCAGTCGTTAGTTATTGGCAACCTGATGCATTAGAAGTTAGAGAGCTTAAAGCCCTTATCCGTCGTTTAGATGCGCTTGAGAGTAACCGACAACGAGAAGCTAACCGATTAGAAGCAAGTGAATTCAGCAACGTTTCAGCACGTGTTTGCCAATCGATAAAAGTGACTATCGCGTTTTTAGACGATGAAATTAAACAGCTTAAATCTGACATTGATAACCACATAGATAATGAACCTGATTTAAAAAGAAACAGGAAACTACTTGAGTCTATCCCTGGCATAGGGCCCGTATTATCGAGAGAGCTGACGTATTTGTTTGCGGCTAAAAAATTTAATAAAGCCAAAGAAGCGGCAGCTTATTGTGGATTAATCCCACGGCATAATGAATCGGGTAAATTAAAAGGGCGAACATCAATCAGTAAACTTGGGCCAGCCAGAATTCGATGCAAACTTTATATGGCGGCCATTGTTGCAGGGCAATGGAATAAAACAATAAAACGACACAAGTTAACATTAATAAATAATGGTAAAACACCGATGCAAGCTGTGTGTGCAAATATGCGAAAGCTCATTCATATATGTTTTGGCGTAATAAAAAACCAAGAAGCGTTTAAGCTCCAAGAAAGTTAAATACGGCCTTGAAGCTTAAAATGAGAGATGGTATCTACA